>DKJY01000177.1 GCA_002454955.1 Bacteroidales bacterium UBA6680 | reverse complement strand
ACCTCTCCAAAGGCTGTGCAAATATAGAAAAATGTTTTTAATTACAACAAAGGATAAGGATCTTTTTTATCTGAAAAATCTAATGTTTCTGGGGTGTGCAGAGTAATTATGTTAATATTTAGTTGTTTAGCAATATCGAAAATTTCAAAAAAATACCTGCCCTAGGTTGGGCAGGTATCTTATATCTGTTATTTGTTCTTTTAGTAGTTCTCAGACTTAACCTGAAAGTATGCTTTTGGATGCTCACATGCAGGACAGTTCTCTAGAGCTTTAGTTCCTTCATGAATGTATCCGCAATTACGGCACTCCCAAACAACCTTCTCCTCTTTGGCAAAAGCTTTATCGGTTTTAAGGTTCTCAAGTAGTTTTCTGTATCTTTTCTCGTGCTCAGCTTCAACCTTTGCAATCATCTTGAATGCTACAGCTACAGCTTTAAATCCTTCCTCTTCGGCAATTTTAGCAAATTCAGGATATAGCTCAACCCACTCTTCGTTCTCACCATTAGCAGCAGCAAGAAGGTTCTCTTCTGTTGTTCCGATAATACCTGTAGGATATGTTACTGTAATCTCAGTATCACCACCTTCAAGGAATTTAAAGAATCTCTTTGCGTGTGCTTTCTCTTGATTTGCAGTCTCCATAAAGATTGCACTTATTTGCTCGTAACCCTCTTTCTTAGCTACTTTTGCAAAGAATTCGTATCTGTTTCTTGCTTGCGACTCACCTGCAAATGCTTTAAGCAGGTTCTTCTCTGTTTTTGTTCCCTTAATAGTCATGTAAAATAAATTTAAGTTCAGAATAGTGATATAAATGTATAAAAAAAGGGACAAAGCGTCCCTTTTAATGAGTTATTTATAATTGATCTATACGTACTCTTTAGTGTCAACTTCGCCTTTAAGTACCATAAGTCCGTTCATTGCAAGAGCTTTCATCTCATCCTCTCCGGGATATACCTTAACCTCTGCAATGTGTTGAACCATATCTTTAATATAGTCAACAACAATCTTACCGTGTGCAATACCACCAGTAATAAGGATACCGTCTACTTTGCCTTTAAGAACAGCAGACATTGCTCCAATCTCTTTAGCTACCTGATATGACATAGCATCTTGTACAAGTTTAGCTTTCTCATCGCCATCCTTAGCACGACACTCTACCTCATAAGCATCGTTTGTTCCAAGGTGTGCAACAAGTCCTCCTTCTCCTTTTATCATCTTCTTAATGTCATCAATAGTGTACTCACCACTGAAACACATTTTTGCAAGTTGTCCGTTTGGTAGTGTACCTGATCTCTCTGGTGAGAATGCTCCCTCGCCATCAAGTGCATTGTTTACGTCAATTACTTTACCCTCTTTGTGTGCACCTACAGAGATACCACCACCAAGGTGAGCAACAATAACGTTAATATCCTCATAGTTCTTACCAATTGATTTTGCATATGTACGTGCAATTGCTTTTTGGTTAAGAGCGTGGAATATTGAAAGACGAGAAAATTTTGGATGACCACTGATACGTGCTACATCCTGAAGCTCGTCAACAACAACAGGATCTGCGATGAATGCGCGTGCTCCCTCTAGCTCTTTTGCTATATCGTCAGCAATAAGACCACCAAGGTTACTAGCATGCTCGCCAAGAACTCCTTTTTTAAGGTCAGCTTTTAAAGCATCGTTTACCTCGTATACACCAGACTCAATAGGCTTAACAAGACCACCACGACCTACAACAGCAGTAATTGCTTTAATGTCGATCTCAGCATCTTTAAGCTCCTTAATAATGATATCTTTTCTGAATGCGAACTGATCTGTAATGTTCTCGAATTTAGCTAACTCTTCGTTAGCGTGTTTGATATTTTTTACAAACAGGGCTTCATCATTTCTAAAAACGGCAATTTTAGTTGATGTTGATCCCGGATTGATTGCTAAAATTCTTTGTTCTTCCATAATTTTTAAAATAAAAGCATTTCAATGTAATAAAAGAAAAGCCTGAATAAGATCAGGCTTTTCCAGAATATTATTAAATCATAGCCGCCGCCATTGCGATGGACATATATTTACTCTTCTCTGTATCGGCACGAGATGTAAGTACAATAGGTACCTGAGCACCCATAATAACTGCAGCAGACATAGCTCCACCAAGGAAGTTAAGTGTCTTATAAAGTATATTTGCGGCATTTAGTTCTGGTGCAACAATAATATCTGCATCACCAGCAACAGGGCTTTCAATTCCTTTATGTTCAGCAGCCTCTTTAGATACTGCATTATCAATTGCAAAAGGACCATCAATGATACATCCCTTAATCTGCTTTCTGTTGTTCATTACAGTTAGCATAGATGCATGTACTGTAGATTCAATCTTAGGGTTAACAGTCTCAAGAGGACCAACGATTGCAACCTTTGGTCTCTCAACACCTATACCATGCATTGCCTCAACAGCATTGTTTACAATTGATATCTTATCGTTAAACTCAGGAGCAACGTTCATAGCAGCATCTGTTACACCAAATAGTTTATGATAAAATGGTGATTCAAATAGTGCAAAGTGACTTAATGTACCACCTTTTCTTAAACCGTTCTCTTTGTTTAGTACAGCCTTAAGAAGTGGTGCAGTAGCTACAAGACCTTTCATTAGGATATCAGCTTTTCCCTCTTTAATAAGAGCTACAGCCTTAACTGAAGCCTTAGCAGGGTTACTCTCCTGATGAATCTCTACATTAGTAAGATCAAAGTTAATCTCCTTCGCAATCTTCTCTATCTCTGGTTTATCGCCAACAAGAACAGGAATAACAATACCATTCTCAGTAGCTTTTTTTACAGCTTCAAGTACCGGATGATCAGCAGCAGCAGCAACTGCAATTCTGCGAGTCTCTTTCCCTTTAGCTATTTCTATTAAATCTTCTAATTTTTGTAAAGCCATAACTAATTATAAGCTATTTATTATTTGTTTAACACAATCTCTTTTGTATCACGTGCAATAACAAGCTCTTCGTTAGTAGTAATAGTCATTACCTTAACCTTTGATTCAGATTTAGATAGTAACTTATCTTTACCACGAACACCTTTGTTTGCATCAGCATCAAAATCAACACCCATAAAGCTCAGTTGAGTAGATACTCTCTCTCTAAGTACTGTATCGTTCTCCCCAATACCACCAGTAAAGATAATCATATCAACACCGTTCATAATGGCAGCGTAAGCACCTATAAATTTGCATACTCTGTGGTAGTACATCTCTAGTGCAAGCTGAGCACGCTCATTTCCTTCAGAAGCAGCGTTCTCAAGATCACGCATATCTGAAGATACACCAGATATACCAGCAACACCACTGTCTTTATTGATCAGGTTGTTAATGCCTTTAAGATTAAGTTCTTCTTTGTCTGCAAGATATAGTAGAACACCTGGGTCTACAGTACCACATCTTGTACCCATAATAAGTCCGTCAACCGGAGTAAACCCCATTGAAGTTTCAACTGATTTACCATTCTCGATAGCACAGATTGAAGCACCATTACCAAGGTGGCAAGTGATGATTTTTGAGTTATTGAAATCAACTCCTTCGATGTTACAAGCTTTTTCTGCAACAAACTTGTGGCTTGTTCCGTGGAAACCGTAACGACGGATCTTGTACTTGTTGTAGTAATCGTAAGGAATTGCGTATAGATACGATTTTGCAGGCATTGTCTGGTGGAATGAAGTATCGAATACTGCAACCTGAGGAATTCCAGGAAGAAGTTTTTCCATAGACATAATACCTTTTAAGTTAGCAGGGTTGTGTAATGGAGCTAACTCAATACATTTCTCTATTCCACTCTTTACCTCTTCTGTAACTAATGCACTTTTAGTAAAGAACTCACCACCGTGAGCAACACGATGACCTACTGCAGAGATCTCAGAAAGATCATTAATTACACCGTGAGTTTTATCTGTAATAGCCTCAAGAATAAGGTTAATACCCACAGTATGGTCAGGGATGTCATCTACCTTCTCAAACGAGTCTTTTCCTGATGGCTTGTGTGTAAGTACACCATCATTAAGACCGATTCTCTCTACTAATCCTTTAGCGATTAGTACATGCTCTTCACCTCCCATGTTAAGTAGTTGATACTTGATAGAAGAACTTCCGCAGTTAAGAACTAAAATATTCATTTTTGATAAATGTATTAAATATAGAAATTTATAGGTTTTATTATTACATTCCGGCAGCTTGGCTAGCAGTAATTGCAACAAGGTTTACAATATCACTAACAGAGCAACCACGTGAAAGATCGTTAATAGGAGCGGCCATACCTTGAAGTACCGGACCAATAGCCTCAGCACCAGCAAGACGTTGAACTAACTTATATGCAATGTTTCCTGTCTCAAGAGTTGGGAATACAAGTACGTTAGCATTTCCTGCAATCTCGCTTCCAGGAGCTTTTTTCTGACCAATTGCTGGTATAATAGCTGCATCACTCTGCATCTCACCATCAATTTTCATGTCAGGAGCCATCTCTTGTGCTAATTTAGTTGCTTCAACAACTTTGTCAACCATTTCGTGCTTTGCACTGCCTTTAGTTGAGAATGATAACATTGCTATTTTAGGTTCAAAACCAGCAATAGCTCTTGTTGTTTTTCCTGTTGCAACAGCAATTTCTGCAAGTTCTTTTGCAGTTGGGTTTGGATGAACAGCACAGTCAGCAAATACCATCATGCCATCGTTACCAAATTCTTTGGTTTTAAGCATCATAATAAAAGCTCCTGATACAACACTTATTCCTGGTGCTGTTTTTACATATTGAAATGCAGGACGAAGAACATCTCCTGTAGAGTTTTCTGCTCCGGCAACCTCACCGTCAGCGTCGCCTGCTTTAATCATTAGAGTGGCATAGTACAATGGATCGTTTAGTAATTCAAGAGCTTTTTCAGTAGTCATTCCTTTTTTACCTCTTAGCTCAACCATTATTTCAGCGTATGAATTGCGCTTGTCACTTGTTTTTGGGTCAATAATTTCGGCCTTCTCAATGTCAAATCCTTTTTCAGCAGCTCTGTTCTTTATCTCTTCAATATTTCCAAGAAGAATAAGCTTTGCAGTCTCTTCTTTAAGAATTATGCTTGCTGCTTCAAGAGTTCTCTCTTCGTTTCCTTCAGGTAAAACAATTTTTTTACCATGTTTTTTAGCATTTTGCTTGATCTGATTAAGTAAATCCATTGTAAATCAGTAAATTATATATTTTAGCGTACGAAGTGTAAATTTAGTACAAAATATTGGTTAAGCAATGAGAAGATACTTATTTATAGATCAAACGCCATAAATAACCTGTCATCGTATCTGAACTATAAATGAATGTAATATTATTGGTTGAATAGACTGATTATGAACAAACTTATTATACAAGTGTTTATCAGACGACCTAAAATTACTTACTTATGACTTATGACCAATTATTTGAACGATTGTGGATTGATTACAGTAATCAGAATCCATCTGCAGCAAAGATAAAGACACTGTTTGAAGAGAAACTGGGAAAGGTGGTTAATGACCATATTGCTATCAGAACTTTTGATGATGAGCGTATTAATATAGATGTTTTGTCGAAGATATTTAAGCAACTGGGGTATGTAGAACGTGGTAAATATGAGTTTCTACAGAAGAAGCTTAGAGCAAAGCATTTTGAGAATCCAGCTATACCAAATGCACCACGGGTTTTTATTAGTGAATTAAAACTTGGTGAGTGTAGTGAGTATATAAAGAATTTAGCAAATGATATTGCAGGACAAATAAGATTGGCCGATCTTGATTCTGATGATCTGATAACTAAAGGTGTGCTTTGGGGTAAACCTGATTATGAGGTGTATCAGAAATTGCGTAATGAATCGGAGTATGCAGCTTGGTTTTATGTACATGGTTTTAGAGCAAACCATTTTACAATATCTGTAAACTCATTTAAAAATGTTGTTGGCCTTGAAGAAATTAACAGGTTGCTTGAAACTGAAGGCTATGTGTTGAATAAGAGTGGGGGAGCAATAAAAGGAAGCCCTGAAAAACTTCTTGAACAGTCAAGTACAATGGCTGATAAAGTTGAAGTTGATTTTGCAGATGGAAAGCATACTGTACCTGCGTGTTATTATGAATTTGCTTACAGATACAATGATAATAATGGTAAGTTGTTCAGTGGATTTATTGCTGATTCAGCCGATAAGATATTTGAAAGCACTGATTTTAATTAATTCAGATACTTAATTAAATTGTGTTAGTGTTACTCAGGCTGCTATTCGGCAGCCTGATTTTTTTTTACGAAAGTATCATATGAAATGAGAAAGGTATATCAACCAATTCTGACATAAGTTCACCAACGTCCTTCATATCCTCATCATTATCTCTGTAATACCATTCAACATATACAGGAAAACCTTTTTCTCTTATCTTTTCGAAGTGAAAAAGTATCTGAGAAATTTTATTCGATGATGATGAATTAAAATACTCAAAATCGAATGTAATTGTTGTATTGGGATTGGGATTTTTAGAGTACTCAATAACCCACTCAAGTACATTTTTGTAAAATTTATGAGCATTGGCTGGTAATGATCTACCATAGAAGTGGAATATATTCCTCTCTTTGTCAAGATTTATACCCGGCGTCATTTCATCTGGTTTAATGTAAATAGATTCCATTTTAATCAGGGTTTATGTTTATATGTCCTTTAAATACAAGCTCAGCAGGTCCTTTTAGTTTAATATCTTTAAATACTCCGCTTTTGTGGTCAAAACTTACATTAAGGTTACCTCCTAATGTATTTATATTAATTGATCTGCTTTTTAATTTAAAATTTAAATACGTGGCAATTGATGATGCTATTACGCCAGTACCGCATGAATATGTTTCGTCCTCAACACCACGTTCAAAAGTCCTTACAAATATATTATCTCCTTTGTATTCAACAAAGTTAACATTTGTGCCATCAGGCTTATATTGGATACTATTTCTTATGTCTTTGCCTCTGTTATAAACATCAGTATCTTTAGCGTTGGTTACAAACTCTATGTGGTGTGGTGACCCTGTGTCCATAAAATATACATTATTGCTTGATTCTATATTTTCAACATCCTGCATATCCAGTTCAACAATATTACCATCTATTCTTGCGTTATGTATACCGTCTGTAGCTCTGAATATTGCTGATGATTCTATAATTCCCAAGTCTCTTGCAAAAGCAACAATAGATCTACCTCCGTTACCGCACATTGAGCCAATATTTCCATCTGAATTATAATAATGCATGACAAAATCAACATCGGGAACTTCTTCAAGAATCATAAGCCCATCTGCTCCAATACCGAAACGTCTGTCGCATAGTTCTTTTATGTCATTACTGCTTAGGTTAATATCAGACTTTCTGTTATCAATTAAGATAAAATCATTTCCTGTTCCTTGATATTTATAAAAATCTATTTTCATTTACTTCTCTATTGCTGATTTTAATTAGTTGCGTAAAACCAAAACAGTTATAAATTCTAATACACCGTCTTTAATTTCTTGTTTGGTTTAGTATTTATATAGTTATTCAAACATATTGCTTTTCTCTATTTTATACTAGGCTATATTTAAATTTAACAAAAAAATGTATACTATGCATACAAATATAATTTTTATGTTTTGCAGCTAGTTGTTTAACATTGAATATCGATTCTTTTATTTAGCTTATTCTACATTGCTAAATAATAATGAATTACATATTGAGATAAGTTAACAAAAAGTAGAGTTGAGATGTTTACTATTTTCAGATATTATTTTTATCTTGTAAGATCTAGTGTATTTTGTTTTAGTACTTTATAGGTGCTTATAAACATAATGGTATGTGTTGTGCGGTTAAATAGTATATGATTTATAGTTAGTTACAGCTTTTTTGTTATCGAAAAAAATTGTGTTTTTTATGAAACAATTGCTTCTTGGCTCCGTTAAAATGGGGTAGTTGTGTTATATAATAATTTAAATTTTGATATTTAGTTGTAAAACTTTTATTAAAAACTGTATAGGTTATTCCAATACAGCAACTATTGGTTGGTTTTATTTCGGAAAAATACTAATTTTGCAAACAATTAAATGAAGGAGAACGCATGAGACAACTGAAAATTACAAAGTCGATTACAAATCGTGAAAGTGCATCATTAGATAAGTATTTGCAAGAGATTGGTAAAGAAGATCTTATCACAGTTGAAGAAGAGGTTGAGTTAGCTCAGCGAATCAGAAAAGGTGATCAGAGAGCTTTAGAGAAGCTTACCAGAGCAAATTTACGTTTTGTTGTTTCTGTAGCTAAACAGTACCAAAATCAAGGATTGAGTCTTCCCGATCTTATTAATGAGGGAAACCTTGGATTGATTAAGGCTGCTGAGAAGTTTGACGAAACACGTGGTTTTAAGTTTATATCTTATGCGGTTTGGTGGATCAGACAATCTATTTTGCAAGCATTGGCCGAACAATCAAGAATTGTTAGGCTTCCTTTGAACCAGGTAGGTTCGTTAAATAAGATTAATAAAGCATTTTCTAAATTTGAACAGGAAAATGAGCGTACTCCGTCTCCTGAAGAGTTGGCTGATCAGTTAGATCTTCCAAAAGAAAAAGTGGCTGATACTTTAAGAGTATCAGGTAGACATGTATCTGTTGATGCTCCTTTTGTTGAGGGTGAGGATAATAGCCTTCTGGATGTACTTGTTAATAATGACTCTCCAATTGCGGACAGAAAACTTATTAACGAGTCGCTGGTAAGAGAGATTGACAGAGCTCTTGCTACGCTAACAGAGCGCGAAAGGGATATTATTAAGCTTTTCTTTGGAATAGGTGTTCAGGAACTTACTCTTGAAGAGATAGGTGAGAGGTTTGGTTTAACACGTGAGCGTGTTCGTCAGATTAAAGAGAAAGCGATTCGCAGACTGCGTCATACTTCACGAAGTAAATTATTGAAAACATATCTTGGTTAGATAAAAAAAAGAGCTTCAGAAATGAGGCTCTTTTTTTATAGTATCTATTATGAGTATCAATCTCTCTTCTCGTCGCAATCGCACTCTTCAAAACTTTTGTTGTACTGCTTAATTGCTCTCCATGACATACCCATGTTTGAGAACCCTCCGTCGTGGAATAGGTTCTGCATTGTAACCTTACGTGTAAGATCAGAAAAGAGAGTTATGCAGTAATCAGCACACTCTTCTGCAGTAGCATTTCCTAATGGAGACATTCTTTCAGAAAAGTCAATAAGAGAATCTATTCCTTTAACACCGCTTCCGGCAGTTGTTACTGTTGGCGATTGAGATACAGTGTTTACACGGATCTTTTTATCACGTCCGTATATGTAACCAAAACTTCTGGCAATTGATTCAAGCATCGACTTTGCATCTGCCATATCGTTATATCCGTATAGAGTTCTCTGGGCTGCTACATATGAAAGGGCAACAACCGATCCCCAATCGTTAATAGCATCCAGCTTTCTGGCTACTTGTAAAACTTTGTGAAATGACATTGCTGATACATCAAGTGTTTTGGCATAGTAGTTATAGTCAAGATCATCATATGTTCTGCCTTTTCTAACATTTGGTGACATACCAATTGAGTGTAGAACAAAATCTATTTTCCCACCAAGAGCCTCCATTGATTCTTTTAGTAATCTTTCAAGATCTTCTATGTTTGTTGCGTCTACCGGAATAACCTTTGAATCAGTTTTCTCGGCAAGTGTTGAAATATCTCCCATTCTTATGGCAACAGGGGTATTTGTCAATACAAATTCAGCACCCTCTTCGTGAGCTTTCTCAGCTACTTTCCATGCAATTGACATGTCGTTTAGTGCACCAAAAATAATTCCCTTTTTACCTTTTAATAAATTATACGCCATAGCTTTAAATTATTATTTCTATGTAATATTAAGTGTTAAACTAATTTATGGTTAAGAGTTCCTTGGCATTAGAAACAGCAGCCTCACTTAATTGTTCACCGCTAAGCATTTTTGCAATCTCTGTAATGCGCTCCTCTCTATTAAGGGTTTTTATCTTTGTATTAGTAGTATTTTTGGTATCTTCTTTGTAAACCTTTAGGTGTGTTAGCCCTTTGCTTGCTATTTGTGGCAAGTGGGTTATATTTATTATCTGAGTATCTTCAGACATAGTTTTTATTATACTTCCCATTTTATCAGCAATATCACCTGATATTCCGGTGTCAATCTCATCAAATAGCAGGGTAGGGAACTGCTTGCTATTAGCCAGAAGTGACTTTAAACTCAGCATTAATCTTGACATTTCTCCACCTGATGCAACCTTACCAATATCCTGCATATCTCCCTGTTTATTGGCATTAAATAGGAATTTGATATTGTCCAGTCCATGAGCATTAAATAGGGTAAGTCTGTCGTTTGTAATACTAAATCTAGCATTAGGCATTCCTAATCCGTTAAGTAGGGTACATATATGTTTCTCAACCTTTTTAAACTGAGAACTCCTTTTTGTGGTAAGCAGATCAGCTTTTTCAGTTAGTTTAAAAGTCAGATCATCAAGCTTTTTAGTCAACTGCTCTATATCAAAATCAAAGTTGCTGATGTTCTGTATCTTGTTGTCCAGATCATCTTTTATGTTAAGCAAATCGTTAATAGTATCTGCTTTATGTTTTTGTAAAATTGTATAGTATCCATTTAATCTATCTGTAACATATGCCGTACGTTCAGGGTTTACCTCAAACGATTCTGCAATACCTGATAACTCATTAGATATATCATTAATCTCAATAAGTGTAGATGATAATCTGTTATGAATATCTTCATACTCCTTATTATACTGTATGATTTTATCTAGAGAGGTAATAGATGCTTTGATGCCAGATATTACCGTTGACTCTTCGTCAGATATTGCCGTGGCACCAGTCTGTAGTGCTGCTTTTATATCCTCAGAGTGTTCCAGTTCTTTTATTTCACCTTCAAGCTCTGCAAACTCATTACTGTCAGGATTTAATTCTTCTAACTGATTAAACTGAAACTGATAAAATTCAAGATCATCTCTCTCTTTTTCTGCTCTCTCTTTAAGGTCGTTAAGTTGTCTGTTGCACTGTCTGTATTCTGAGTATAGTTTTTTATACTGCTCAAGTGTTTTTGCTGTTTGAGCCACAGTGTCAATTATGTTCAGCTGAAAATCTGAATTGTCAAGTAGAAGGTTCTGGTGCTGAGAGTGTATATCTATTAATTTTTCTGATATACTTTTTAGGGTGTTCAGGTTTACCGGAATATCATTAATAAATGCTCTGGATTTACCATTTGCACTAATAACCCTTCTTATAAGGGTATTATCATCAAAATCAAGGTCGTTAGCATCAAACAGCTTTTGTAATTTGTAGTTGCTTATATCAAATTCAGCTTCAACAATACACTTATTGGTTTTATCTCTTAATACTGTAGAGTCTGCTCTCTGACCAAGAATAAGCGATAGTGCACCCAAAAGAATAGATTTTCCAGCTCCGGTTTCTCCGGTAATTATAGTAAGTCCTTGGCTAAAATCTATATTGAGTTTATCAATAAGTGCGTAGTTATTTATTGTTAGTGATTTAAGCATTACCGTCTTCTATATTAATTTTTCGAATTTAATATTTTATCAAATTTTGATGCACCTCCCGGGCTAATCTCTTTTAATATATTTACAGCCCTTGCTTTCTCATTATCATATGCTTCAGAGAATATCTCTACAAGTTCGTTTGATTTAGCATCTAGGAATATCTGAAAATATGTAAGTGTATTGTCAGGTTTGTTTCTGTATACCTTTCTTATCTCCTCAATAGATGACATTATCTCAAGTCTTGCATCATTTGCATTCTTCTCCATCTTATCAAGACCAAGTCTGTGATATGTGTAGTATGCTTCTCTGAGTGGCTGATAACCTCTAGAAAGAATATTGTTTACAAGCCAGTATCTGTTCTTTCTGTTCGCCTCAAAAGCTTTCCATCCGGCTCTGTTTGATGATTGAGCATTGCTAACTATGCGCTCTGCTTTTTCAAAGAACTCTGTACCTCCTTCTTTAGTAAAAGTGTCAAAATCCAGACCTATAATTATATATGCATAATATGCAAGAACTGAAGCCAAGTTAGATGTGTATGTTGACTCATTAAACTGTATCTGATCAAACTCATTGAATCTGAATACAAAATCAGGATCCTTAAAGTTTAATAAAACAGTATTGTATGATGAATTATATACAGGGCGTCTTGACTGTACCTGTAGTGTAGCTTTATATTCGTTTGTAGTTACCTCTTCCGATATTGTAATCTGAATATTACACTCAATGCGCTCGTCTGTTCCAAAAACCCTGTTTGTCCATGCAGTATTATTCATGTACTCAAACATAGATTTTTGCATATTCTCAAATACACTTCTGTTTGTTCCCTGTATTTGCGAAGCATTTACGGATATGTTGCATTTAAGCTCTTGTGCAGAAGCATTTGGCAAATATAAGGCTGCACACAGTAGTAATAGAATTGATGCTAGTTTTTTAACAGTCATGGTTTTAATCCTCAAAGTAAGTTAAAATTTTATCGGCAATATCGCCTGCCACTTCTCTTTTAGTTTTTAACTCAAATTTCTGAATATTATTTTGATTATCAATGATTGTTATCTTATTTGTATCGTAACCAAATCCTGCACCCTTGTCGTTCAATGAGTTAAGAACTATGAAATCAAGGTTTTTTCGTGTTAATTTATCTTTTGCATTAAACTCCTCATTTTGAGTCTCAAGTGCAAAACCAACCATTATTTGATTATCTCTTTTACTCTGACCCAGTGTTTTTGCTATATCAGCCGTAGGTTTCAGTTCAATTGTCAGGTTCTCTTTGCCTCGTTTAACCTTCTGCTGATCTTTATTTACAGGTGTAAAATCGGCCACAGCTGCTGCCATTATAGATACATCAGAACTATCAAATAGCTCTAAGGATTTGTGCAGCATGTCGTTTGCTGAAACCACATTGTGTACAATAATATTTTTGTGTGAAGCTTTCTCGGCTGTGGGTCCACATACCATATCTACTATTGCGCCTCTTTCGGCAAGTTCTTCGGCAATAGCAAATCCCATTTTACCGGTAGAGTTGTTTCCTATAAAACGCACCGGATCTATCTGCTCATAGGTAGGTCCGGCGGTTATCAATATCTTCTTATTACTTAATTTTTTTTTTTCTCCTTCTTGCTGAGCAAAAAAGAGTTTAATTTTCTCTGTAATAACCTCGGGTTCTTCCATTCGTCCTTTTCCTATAAGTCCGCTTGCCAGCTCTCCGCTTGTGGCTTCAACAATTGTGTTGCCATAGCTTTTAAGAATCTCTATATTTTTAAGTGTTGCCGGATGCTGATACATATCAAGATCCATTGCCGGAGCAATCATTACCGGACATTTTGCCGATAGGTAAGTTGTAAGCAAAAGATTATCTGCAATACCGTGAGCCATTTTGCCCATTGTGTTTGCCGAAGCAGGTGCTATAAGATATAGATCAGCCCATAATCCTAAATCTACATGCGAATTCCAATCTCCGTTTTCAGGATTAAAGAAATCAACAAGAATAGGATTTTTACAAAGTGTAGCAAGTGTAAGAGGGCTAATAAACTCTTTTGCAAGAGGTGTCATAATAACCTTTACATCTGCTCCTTCTTTTACCAGCGATCTAACAAGTATAGCAGCCTTGTAAGCTGCTATACTACCTGTAATACCAAGTATAATGTTTTTTCCCTTTAACATGGGTAAATGTCTTTATTTACGATTCTTTACTCGGATTTCTAAAGTAAATACGCCCCTCAACAAACTCCTGAAGTGCGATAAGCGATGGCTTAGGCAATCTCTCGTAGTACTTTGAAATCTCTATCTGTTCACGGTTCTCAAAAATCTCCTCCAGATTATCTGAGTAGTTTGCAAATTCATCTAATTTTGAATTTAACTCTTGCTTTATGTCAATAGCTATCTGGTTAGCTCTTTTTGACACAATGGCAACAGTTTCGTAGATGTTACCTGTAGGCTCATCTAATAAATTTAAATCTCTAGTAACTGTTGTACTAGCCGCTTTTGTTTTTTTATAATCCATACTCCTTAAAGGTTTGAACTCTTGTATTTTGATAAAGCTTTTGTAGCTGACTCATGCATTTTCTTTGCTTCTGCTGCTTTTTTACTCTCAGGAAATTCACCAATAAAACTATAGTACTCGTCAATAGCTTTCTGGTAACGCTCCTGTTTTTTAGACTCAATACTCTTTTCAGCAAGAAGGTACGAAGATTTTACTAAAAGAAAAAGAATCTCCTCTCTGTATTTTGTCTCCGGATACTCTTGTATAGAGTTTCTTAGAGAAACTATTGCAGCTTTATAATCGCTCAACTTATAATATAGTTCAGCATTTAAAAAATCCTTCTCAATAAGTTTGTCGCGCATCTCTTTTATAAGATCAACAGCCTCTTTTGATTTTGGATTGTCAGGATGCCTGCTTATAAATAATGTAAATCCTGTTATAGCATCTCTTGTAGCAGATTGCTCAAGCTCTACATTTGGCGATAGCTTATATGCACAATATGCTTGCAGAAACTCACATTCAACAGCCCTTGAATCTCTAGCAAAATCTCTTACAAACATTCCAAAATAGTACCCTGCCATAGTGTAATCTTCGCTTCTGTAATATGCGTGAGAGGTATAATAAACAACATCAGCAGCTTTATCGGTTCCTCTGTATAGAGGTACTAACTGCTCATAGAGTCTGATAGCCTTTTGGTACTTTTCAGCTCTAAAAAGTTTGTTTGCAAACTGATATTTTTCCTCATAATTATTACTTTTGAGTACTCTTTCGTATCCAGAGCATGATGTCAAAAGAATAATTACTGCTATAGCAAAAATGTGTACTAACTTTTTCGACATATTTCTTGTTTTAGAGTGCAAAGATAGAAGTTATTTTCAGAGTTGAAGGCATCAGTTTCATAAAAAATATTAATTAATTATAATTATTTGCCGAAAAAAAATTTAAGCATACATTTGTATCTCTTAATATTAAAATAACAAAAACGTATATACTGTGGATATATTTGAAAGAATAACTGCTGATCGCGGACCTTTAGGACAGTATCAAAAGACTGGTCATGGGTATTTTGCTTTTCCTAAGTTAGAGGGCACTATACAGCCACGAATGAACTTTATGGGAAAAGAGGTATTAACCTGGAGTTTAAATAACTATCTGGGATTAGCTAACCATCCTGAAGTTAGAGAAGCTGATGCAGATGCTGCCAGAGATTATGGAATGGCATATCCAATGGGAGCAAGAATGATGTCGGGTCAAACAAGTAAACACGAAGAGCTTGAGAGAAATCTTGCGGAGTTTGTTGGTAAAGAAGATGCTTTCTTATTGAATTTCGGTTATCAGGGAATGGTATCAATTATTGATGCTCTTGTATCTAGGAATGATGTTATAGTATATGATTCAGAGTCACACGCATGTATTCTTGATGGTCTTAGACTTCATATGGGTAAGCGTTACGTTTTTCCTCATAACGATATAGAGAACTGTAAAACGCAGTTACGCAGAGCTACCAAACTTGCAGAGAAACAAGGTGGAGGAATTCTTCTTATTACCGAAGGTGTTTTTGGTATGACAGGAGACCTTGGTAAGCTTGATGAGATTGTTGCTCTTAAGAAAGAGTTCAACTTCCGTCTTCTTGTTGATGATGCTCATGGTTTTGGTACAATGGGTGCTAAAGGAAAAGGTGCCGGAGAGCATTTTGACTGTATTGATGGTATTGATGTTTACTTCTCTACTTTTGCAAAAAGTATGGCAGGTATTGGAGCATTTGTTGCATCAAGCAAGGATGTTGTTGATTATATGCGTTATAATATGCGTTCGCAAACATTTGCTAAGTCGTTGCCAATGCCTATGGTTATGGGTGCGCTTAAGCGTCTTGAACTTATTAAAAATTCAACAGAGTACAGAGATAAATTGTGGACTATTGTTAATGCACTACAAAACGGTCTAAGAGAAAGAGGTTTTGATATAGGTGTAACAGAGTCGCCGGTAACTCCGGTAATGATGAAGGGTGGATTAGCTGAGGCTCTAAACCTTATTATTGATTTAAGAGAAAACTACGGAATCTTCTGTTCAATTGTTGTTTATCCGGTAATACCAAAAGGACAAATACTATTGAGATTAATACCAACTGCAACACACAGTTTGGAAGATGTTGAAGAGACACTTAAGGCATTTGAAGCTTGTAGAGGTAAATTAGAAGCTGGTGAATATCAAACAGAAGAGTTGCCGGTAATACCTCAGGGTTACTAGTAGTTAGATATAACATGAGATTATATATTGACCGTTCTGCTTATTGCAGAGCGGTTTTTTTTTATTAAATTGTAATAAAATTTGAACTAAATTAATTTTTTATGAAACGTATACTTTCTTTAGTTTTAGTGTTACTTACAGTTGTAACATTATCATATGCCCAAAATTATGTTGCAAAAGTGCGACTTGGTAAACAGATTAAATTTATTGATGAAACAGGTAAGGTTGTGATTAACCTTCCGGGATTACAGTCTGCAAAGTCATTCTCAGACGGAATGTGTTTGGCAAAGGCTAACGATAAGTGGGGATTTATTAATAAAAAAGGAGAGTGGGTTATAGAGCCTGTTTATTCTAAAGCAAATAACTACCATGAGGGATTTGCTTTAGTAAACGATGGTATTCACTGGTTTTTTATTAACAAAAAGGGAGAGAAGTTAAATGCAGTATCGGCCGATAAGTATGGCAGATTTAAGGATGGGTACGCAATTGTAAGAAAAGGAAAGAGAAAGGGGCTTATTGACAAGACTGGTAAACTGGTGGTTGATTTTAAATACGATGCTATTAAACAATTCAGAGAAGGCTATGCTGTTGCTTATCTGAATAAAATGGCTGGTATTATTGATGGAGCAGGAAATGTTGTTATTGATTTTAAATATAACAAGATAGGTTATGTATCTGAGGGGTTTGCATGGGCAAAGAAAGGTGCTCAGAATGGATATATAAATATTGAGACAAAAGAGTTTAAAATTATTCCGGGGGCTCTGGTTATGAAAGATTTTAAAAACGGAATGGCACGAGTGCTTATGGGTAAGCGTTTTGGATATATTGATAAGACTATGAGTTTTGTGATAGATCCAATTTATGGTAAAGCAAAAGATTTTGAGAATGGGTATGCTGCCGTAATGAATCTTGATAAGAGTGTTGCGTCTGTAAGAAGATGGGGTTTTATTGATAAAACAGGTAAACTTATTGTAAACTATACATATATTGATGCAGAGGCTTTTTACAAGGGACTTGCTCCGGTGAAACTAAATAAGGCTAGCTGGGGATTTATTGACGAAAGTGGTAAACTTGTAATTCCTGCACACTTTGATCTGGGAATGAACCTGTCTTGGATGACAAAGAATAGAAGAGGATTTGGACCAAGCGGATTGGCAAGGGTTAAGAAGAATAAGAAGTGGAGTTTTATAGATATGAATGGTAACGTTTTAAATCAGATGTGGTACGATGGTGTTGAGCCATTTGTTGATGTGAGATAACTAATAAGTATATGATATAACACAAAAAGAGCTGTCGTTACTGATAGCTCTTTTTGTGTGCCTCTATTCTTCTTTTTAATACAGATATCTTTAAATTACCTGATCAATATTTATCTTCCTGAACCTGTGCCTCCATCTGTGAGAAGTGTTTTTATGTATTCCGCACTTTGCAGCAGCCTTACGTATACTTAACCCTTCTCTTAAACACTCTGCATATTTTAACCAGCTCTCTTTCTTACGAAGGTGTGCAAGTGGTGTTGCTGTGAGTGTATTGAATGATTTCTTGCACTTCTTGCATTTGTATCGTTGCATATTGTTTCTTATACCCCATTTAAATACAGCTTCTGAATTGCAGTGCGGGCAGGCTTTGTCGTTACCTATTGATTCAAAAACATCAGCAACATAGTTTATTAATTGTTGTTCATTGGCAGGAGAGTCTTGCATATTAGGTTGTTTTGTTCCTTTACTGGTTGCAGATTTGTTACTTTTCATAAATCTTAATTTAAGTTAACTAATTGGTATGTTCTGATAAAAACAGTCTGCAAACATGATCTTTGCATTTCTGATTTAATCATTAACAGACTTTTATACGTTAATTAAATAACAAAGTTCTGTACCTGGTTATTTTTGTACAAAAAAGGGTGCCCGCTAAGACACCCCCATATGTGAGTTTTAGATATTTTTTACTCAAGGCCGGTATTTCCGTTATTGCCTCCGCCATTTCCTCCATTTCCTGAATGTTTTCCATCTCTGTAACCATCCATTATAGCGTCAATCATATCTACAGAGTAGAAACCTCTTTTAAAATCGGCTGTATGACTATTGTATACATGGTATGGAAAAAGATCTTCAGATGGAAATCCTGGTAAACTATTATTTGCACCACACTCAAGTCCAAAGGCGTAATGAACATCATATCCCCAGATTACACCTCTCTTAAAATCAGCGCTCTCATTAGGATCTGGTTTTGGTGGATTCCAGTTGTTTGCATATACTAATCCCAGTACCGTGAAGCATAAAAATGCTACTAATAACTTTTTCATAATTTTTGTGTTAGGTTATAAAATGTTTATTCACTACAAAATTATGCAAAAGATTTATAACAGCATATATAATAACGGTTAATTAACTGTTGTCTTGAAAAAGATTGTTTAACGCCGAATTTATATCATTGTATATAAATGAGTAACCACTATTTATAATTTTATCGGAACTAACTCTGCTTCCTTTTAATACTATATCTGACATTCTACCAAGTAATATCCTTAAAACAAAACCCGGAATTTTTAATACAATACTTCTACCTCTATTTTGTTTTTGCAGAGCTTTTGTAAAAGATATATTTGTAATATGTTCAGGTGCTGTAGCATTGTATATACCCTTCATATTATCATCTTCAAGTGCTTTTATATATATGTTGCATAAATCTGTTATGTGTATCCATGGCACATATTGCAAACCAGAGCCCATTATGGCTGCAAAACCAGATCTTAGCATTGGCTTTAGTTTTTCTATTGTACCACCGCTATTACCTAAAACAACCCCAGTCCTTATTATAACTCTCCTTATATCTTTAATATTTAAATTATTAACAGGTTCTTCCCACTGTTTACATACATCAGCCAGAAAATCATCTCCGGGTTCAGACTCCTCTGTAAATAGTATGGGCGTTGTCTTTGTTCCGTAATATCCAATTGCCGAAGCAGAGATAATAGCTTTAATGTTGTATTTATCTATATGTTTTGTGAGTAATTTTATACTATCTGTTCGGCTACGTTTTATTCGTTCTTTTTGCCTCTTGGTCCATCTTTTATTACCAATATTCTCTCCTGAAAGATTAATAATATAATCTATCTCTTCAAATGCACTAACGTCAACTATCTGCTGACTAGGATTCCAGTGAAAGTACTTTATGTTACTATCCTTTATTAACCGACGACTCAGAATAGATATATTATATCCTTTTTTGAGAAGCATTTTAGTTAACTCTCTGCCAATAAAGCCAGTTCCTCCGGCAATAAGTATGTTTTTTCTGTTATACAATTTGTTATTCATACTATATGCAGTTTTGTTATTCGCAATCTTGTTCAGTCTTTATTATAAAAGAGGTATCAAAACCCAGATGCCTTGCTTTTACCAATAGCATATTGTATATATCCTCATCCATTCTATTTGATCTGCTCAATATCCACATATATTTTCTTTTGGGTTCGCCAATAAGAACATATGTGTAGTCAGAATCAATATCAAGTACCCAGTAATTACCTCTGAAAGGCCAGAAAAAACGAACCTTTAGTTTTGCTGGGACATCACTATTTGGTTGCCATGCAATACCTTTGGCATAATCTGTTTTGGTTGAGTCTTTAATATATACGCCTCTGTTTTCAACAAGAATTTTACCATTATCCTTTATTGTGTAGTTGGCAGTAACACACTTAAGACCATCTTCAAACCTGTTTGGTAACCGTGCAATCTCATACCATTTACCGGAATATTTATCTATATCCAGATTCTTAACAACAGGTAATTCTTTTGTTTGCATACAGCTATTTAGCATAATTACGGCTATTAATATTATAAAATAATGTATACTAATGTTGTGTCTTGGTTGTATGTTCATACTAATAAATTGTTTAGTCCTATATATAAACACTCAATTCGCAAAAAAGTGCGATTGCTCTTTTGCTGATTTTAAGGAAAGTAAAACATAAATTACCTATTTTTGTCGCAAACTTATGTTACTATGATCAGATTTATATTTGTGCTTATTGCATTAGTATTGTTCTTATTGGTTCAGGATTTATTGGTATTCAGATATTTTTTCAGACCATATAAAAAAAGGAGAGTGTTTTTTAGGGCAGTACAGATTTTTAATATTGTGTGCTACGTTATATTAATTACTACGTTTCTTTCGCATAAACATATAATATCTCCAAAGTGGTTAGGATTGCTCTTCTCCGGTTTTGCTGTTGTGCTATCATGGTTTATATATAAGGCCTTTTTATTAATGTTCTATCTGATATCAGGAACAGCCAGATTAATAAGATATGCTTTTGAAGGAAGAGTAAAGCCAGGTAGCAGCATATTTAGAGTGATGAGTCAAGCAGTATCTATTATGCCTATTATTGCAATTATATATGGTGTTGTAATAGGTAGGTGGAATTTTAAGGTTAATGAGGTTGATCTCTATTACGAGAATCTTCCGGAACAATTTGATGGGTATGTGGTTGTGCAAATATCAGATATTCATGCCGGCGGATATGCTGCCAATCCGGCAAAGTTGCAGAAGGCTGTAGATATAATTAATGATACCGATGCCGATGTGGTTCTGTTTACAGGCGATATGGTAACAAAAGATGCGCGTGAACTTAACGGGCTTACCGATATACTGTCTGGTATTACAGCTAAAGATGGTAAGTATGCTATTCTGGGAAATCACGATTATGGCGATTATGTAAAATGGAGTAGTGTAGAGGAGAAACAGTCCGGATTTGATGAGCTAAAGCAGGAGATATCTGGTATGGGATTTGACCTGCTTGAGAATGAAAACAGAGAGATTACAAGAGGCGATACATCTATATATATACTTGGTATGGAGAACTGGGGATTACCACCATTTCCGCAGTATGGCGATTTTGCAAAAACACGTAATGGAATTGGCGATGGGGCGTTTGAGATTCTTATGTCGCACGATCCGGATTTCTGGCAATCGAATATTGAAGGGAAGAGCGATGTTGAACTAACCCTGGCAGGACACTCACACGGTATGCAGACAGGTATTAGATTCAGAGGTAAACTATACAGCCCGGCATCGTTGAAGTACGACTATTGGGGAGGTCTGTACGGATCTGATAATGTTAAACTATATGTAAATGTTGGGCTTGGATATGTAGGATTTCCGGCACGTATTGGTATGCCACCAGAGATTACACGTTTTGTACTTCACTCTAAAAAGAGCGACAGTTAATTACAACATAGGCAGCATACTGTTTACATTCAGAGTGGTCAACAAGAGGGAAATAACCCCTCTTAACTCTGTTGTTATCTATTATCAGCGGATATTTCTGCTTTAATCTCTTCTCCATATCATATGGTGTTTCTGATATAGCCTGTTCTATATATAGTGTTCCGTACGAATCCTTATCTACTATATCCTGAATTGCAAGAGCCAGTGTTCCCATATTGTATCGGCAATTAATCTCCATACAAGGATTTATTGTAAGATTCCCCAATTCATTAACATATATAAGCATATCTACTCCTATAACGCCTCTGTAAAGCTTGGTATATATGCTATTTTTTAATGCATGAGTAATATCTGCTATTAAACCATTATCTATAATATTATTCAAGAACATTAAAGGTTTATCTATCTCTCTGGCATTATCCGGATTTATATAATTGCCGCAATATGCATTCTTGCTGTTTGTCTTAAATGCAGTGTAACCCATATAATCAATATCCGACTCCGATTTAATATTAAACTGAAGTGCAGTATCAAGTATTTTGTTGAATCTGGGCTCTGCCATTATAAATCCCTGATTTCTTAATATTCCGGTAGCCCATTGTTTTATGGTCTGTATATATTCACCATTTTTCACAGTCTGTATACCCCTGCCAGATGAACTCCAGGGCGACTTTAATATAATCTCGTAGTGTCTGTTTATCTCACGCTCAATATCGGTATGATCTTTACATATTACCGGAAGATGATTATTTGAAATAAGATTATCTATAGCACTGGTCTTTGTAATACGTTTAAGGACATTAAGAGCAGAAGCGCGTGAATGCAGATCTTTGTGCTTAATACTCCATCTGCTCTGTATACTGTTTTTAAAACTATCAGAACAGTTGTCTAATATATATTTATACTCTCTGTGTATATGACCACTCCAGCCCCAGGGCTTCAGTTCATCAATAGTAAGTCCGTTTTCTGATATCTCTTTTGTAATACTCTCTATAGATATAAATTGAGGGATATCAATATTTACAGATCTTAGCAATTCAAGAAATGATTCTGATGGCTGATTTGGCGTTATTACATAGTCATCTTTATCTGCAAAGTAAGCCATTATTGTAGCCAGATCGTTTTTGAATATTCTGAAAGCTGGTTTGGGAGTATATATAACACTCTTATTGGCAACCTCAATCTCGCAGGTAGGATTATATGTGTAAATATTATCAGACATTTGCTTAAATATAAATAGTAAGAGCAGTTATATCAGCTCCTGAGTCAAAAGTAATAATTAACAATTGTTCTAATAGTGTTAAATAAGATAATATACTGAATGGTGATCTGATATTTATGATGCAACTATGTGATATATTATACAATACATAATCCGTAATTTATTGCAAAAAAAAGTAAAACAGATAAGAAATACTATGGTAATAGTCTTATTATTTATGTATATTTAATATAGAACAGTAGAAATAATTGTAATTTTTATATAAAAAAAGAGTGTATGTCAGGTAGTAGTGAAGATATGAAATCATCTATCTCCAGAAGCATAAAAGCGATTCAGGAAGAGCGATGGGAAGAGGCTTTAGGGTTATTATGTACATATACAGGTAATGATCCGTTGGCAGATTACCTTACTGGACTTATATACTATTGCAGATACAATAAACTTGATGAAGCAAAGATATGCTTCTCTAAAGTATTCTCATGTGAACGCACTGGTATTGATGAGTACAGAGCGCGATCAGCAGAATTTCTGGGACATATAAACTGGGAGCAATCTAGAATGAACGAAGCAGAGGAGAATATACTTAAGGCTATAGCATACGGTAACCCCGATTGTTTTCTGGAGGCGGCTTATTTGCTACTGTATCATCACGATCCGCAGAAGAGAGAATTGGCATTAACATTTGCAAGAGAGGGAGAGATGATACTATCTGATGAGGATGATATGGAGATAAAGGCTTCAGGATTTCAGATTGTAGCAAGCGTCTATTTGTGGGGAAATCTTTTTAAAGATGCACACCGCGTATCAAAATGGTTTCTTAAGGACTACGACTACAGAATGAATAATAGAGATCAGGTAGAGGAGTATCTGTATATGCTTGTGTCTAAAGGACAGGATAAGATTATTGACAAAACATTTAATAACTATGGTCTGAAAAAGAGCTTTAGTAATCTATATAGAGGGTATCAGTTTCTTTCAGGAAAGATTGTTGAGGAGAAAGTTGATGCAGAGATAGCAGGAGTATTGTCGCGTATAGAGAGAGTTGGAAGAGATTTTGGCTGAGATCAGAAGACCTGTCATTAAAGAGATTATAAGGCATAATACCTAATTATGTTTCTGTACCATTTCTGGTAACTTATTAATAAACAATTTCTAAATATTAAATGCTGTTTGTAAATATTGGTTTGTTGGTGAATCAATATATTACAGGTTGCATATATTTTGCTATTTTTGATTGGCAAAACAGATAATATTATGACTAATTTTACCGGTAACTGGAGTTATAGCGAGGAGTTTGATGGAGGAAAAGATGTTGGAGAGCTTGTGTTAAAGCAGGTTGATAACAAATTAGAAGGGGAGCTGAGATATACAGAGTACCCTGACGGAGAGGAACCATTTGCTGTTGTACAGAAGGTTGAAGGAGAGGTGTCAGAAGGACGAGTGATGCTCAGAGGAACAAATGTTGATGCCGCTGATGATATTGAGTATTTTTCTGACTCGTTTGATGGTATTTATACTGCAGAAGGTAATATTGTAGGATCATCAATTGATGCTGCCGGAGTGTGTGGAGTATTTGTATTTTCGCCACTATAAAATTAAGTGTGGCATGATATTTATTGAAAGTGTAAAACGAATATGAGAATAGTTAGTTCCTACACATGGGAATGATTATAATGCGAAATTACACATGATTATAAAAAATAAAGAGAAAATAAACTAAAAAAACTATATATGCGAAGAATTCTATTTTTATCACTACTCTCTTTACTGATGTTCTCTTGTGCATCAAAGAGGTATGCAAAGAAAGCCGTTGAACTTGAGCGTGCCGGACTATATCAGGAAGCAGCAAATTTGTACTATCTGTCGGTAAAGGCTAACAGGAAAAATATTGATGCTCTTATTGGATTAAAGAAGAATGGCGAGATGGTGCTTGCTGATAAACTTAATACCTTTAAATCGGCATGGGAGACCAGACAGACTAAAGAGGCCGTATATGCATACAGAGATGCTAAAGAGTACAGAGATAAGCTTAGTGCAGTAGGAGCTGAGTTAACTATCGACTCAAAGTATAATACATGGTATAATAGTGCCAGTACATCGTACCTGTCTGATAAATATACTGAAGCTTTAGGTGCACTTAACCGCGACGATTTTAATAATGCTCTTACAATATTTTCTGAGATACTTAATATAGATAGTAACTATAAGGATGCAAAACAGAAATATATTATAGCAAAATACGAACCTGTTTATCGTGCAGCAATACAGAATCTGAATACAGGTCATTTCCGCAAGGCATACTACGGATTTATTGATGTGCAACGTGGTGCAGGAGAGTATAAAGAGACATCGGCGCTATTGAGTCAGGCACTTGAAGAGGCAACAATAACAATATTGGTTATACCTTTCAGAACATCGTCAGATGGAGCAATATATAACAGAAACAATTTTCAGACAGTTGTTCTTAATGCCATAGGCAATACACAATCGCCATTCTACAAGGTTAAAGATCTGTCGTACATTAATAGTAGTCAGGGAATATTTTTTGCCGATGGTACGGTTGATCTAAGAAAGGTATCATTAGATGGTATTGATGCTGTTATAAGCGGCGATATAAAACGCTTTAAAGTGCGCAGAGGTAAACTTCATAAGAAAGAGAAACCGGCATACCTTAAAATAAAGAAGCTAAAGAAAAATAGCGATGGTACAACAAGTGAGTACTACGAATATAAGAAAGTAGTGTATACAGAGGTAAAGAAAGATAACTCAGTATATTTTCAGGTAGATTATAAGATGATATCAACAAAAACAGGTGATGTTCTGGCTGCCGATATCATAACCGAGAACATGTCTGATAAAGTACATTATGGTCTCTATTATGGCGAGAAGGGTGAGCTTGTTCCCGGATACTGGAAATATCGTAAGAGCAAGAGCGATGAGGATAAGGTGTATGACGACTACTCATCAAGAAACAGATTCGACCGTATGTTCAGATCAAAGAGAAGTATTAAGAGTGTTGACGATATGAGAAGAGATGCTCTTAGGAATGCTGCAAACAGGATAGCACAGCGTGTTGAGATGTATAATCCGGAGATGTAATATCATTATATGGCAGACCTGTTGCTACTCTTTTAGGACAGGGATGTATATAACAAAAAAAGTATAAACAGATGAAGAAGACATTTATTTACCTTTTATTAATAGTTATTGTAGCTTCATGTACAACAACCCGAAAGGTTGAAACACCTCTGCCTCTATGGCTTAAGCAACGCCCGGCAGCGTCGGAATATTTTATAGGTATAGGTAGTTCGCTTAAAAACGGAACCCCAAACTCATATATGTCATCAGCGCGTAAAGATGCTCTTGCCGATTTGGCATCGGGTATTGCGGTTAATATCTCAGGTGTATCTGTATTGGCAAAAACAGAGAATAACAGAGGTATTTATGAGAGTTTTACAGAAGAGATAAAGGCATCGTCAGAGGATTTTCTGTATGATGCTGAGTTGGTAGAGCAGTTTCAGAACGATACCCACTACTGGTGCTACTACAGAATAAGAAAAAGTGAGTATTACCGTATTAAAGCGGAGAAGAAGCGCGAAGCAACAGATATAGCACTAGGAAAATACAGAACAGGACTTCAGGCCGATAAAGAGGGAGATATATCTCGTGCAGTGAAGTTCTATGTACAAGGTCTGTCGGCAATACGTGCATACCTTGCAGAGTCAACAAAGGTTGATGATAATGGTACACAGATAGATATTGCAGGCGAACTGTTTAATAAATTGTCTGATATTGCATCCAGAGTAAGTGTTTATCATGAAATGCGAAGCCTTAGTGTGAAGGAGGGTAGCAGTGTTGAACCATATAAACTTACATTTAATGTTATTGACAGACAGACAGGTAAAAAACTGTCCGGAATACCTGTAAAGTTTAAATTCTCTGCCGGATATCTGCCAAAGGATAAAGATTTGTCTGATGTAGACGGAAAGGTATCAACATATATAGACAGACTTATATCTGTAAATGATACTGAGATTATTGAGGTTAAGCCTGATTTTAATGAACTGATATCACTATCAACCACAGATCTTATTATATCAGGACTAATGAAAGGTGTTATATCATCGGGGTTAAAGTTCAGACTTAATGTTACCAAACCTACAGTATGGCTTATATATAGCGGCGATATATCAAAGGCGCATAAAAACACAATAGCAACATATTTTAGCGAGAATAATATTCAGATGTCGTATAGCGAGGAGAGAGCAGATCATGTTGTTGTGTTCAGTATGAACGAAGGATCTAATGTATCCGGACAGGGCTATGAATCGTATATGCAAATCTCTGTTGAGTTAAGAATGTTTAAAGGTAACTCAAAGATTATTTATGATAACGAGATACGCGAACGTTCATCATCGGTTTCTGATAATATGAAGGTGATAGACAGAAAGCTTACAGGTAAACTGAAAGGTGTTGTTCTGCCTATGGTAATAAGAAAAGTTAAAGGACTCTAATGCTTCGTTTCATCTGGTAAATAGAAAAACAATTATAAACAGATGAACATAGTTTACTTTAACAGGTTTAATATATCAATTGGAATTATAAAAGGATAATATCTGTTGCATAGGGCTAAGTTATTTTGTCACATTGAGCATAGACGAAATATGTGTAGTTATAGACTCTACTTAAGCCGGATAATTAAGTAGATAACAGAGATATGTAAACAGATGAAACGAAGCATGAGAAAGAGTTTTCACACACACGAGGATGACTAAAATGCGAGTTCCATATGACCTTTAAAAAACAAATTTAGATGTATGAAATATATAGGAGCACATGTTAGTGCAGCAGGGGGTGTAGAGAACTCGCCGGTTAATGCACACAATATAGGAGCAACAGCATTTGCGCTGTTTACAAAGAATCAGCGCCAGTGGGTTGCAAAACCACTTACAGAGGAGTCTATAAAAAAGTTTAAGGAGAACTGTGCTAAATACGGATATAAACCAGAGCAGATTCTACCTCATGATAGTTATCTTATAAATCTGGGTAATCCGGATGCTGAGGGCTTACAGAAGTCGCGCACAGCATTTATTGATGAGATGCAGCGTTGCAGTCAGCTTGGGCTTGACAGACTTAATTTTCATCCGGGAAGTCACCTTAAAAAGATATCTGAAGATGAGTGTCTGGCAACAATATCTGAATCAATAAATATTGCGCTTAAAGAGGTTGATGGTGTTATTGCTGTTATTGAGAATACTGCCGGACAGGGCACTAATCTTGGATTCAAATTTGAGCATCTTGCAAAGATAATAGAGGGTATTGAGGATAAAAGCAGGGTAGGAGTATGTATTGATACATGCCATGCCTTTGCTGCCGGATACGACCTCTCTACCAAAGAGGCATTTACAGAAACCTTTAATCAGTTTGACTCTATAGTAGGATTCTCATACCTGAAAGGGATGCATATAAACGACTCAAAGAAGGGCGTTGGCAGCAGAGTTGACCGTCATGAGAGTCTTGGTGTTGGAGCAATAGGCGAGAGCTGTTTCAGATGGATAGCAGAGGACTCAAGATTTGATAATATACCACTTATACTAGAGACACCAAACACAGATATCTGGCCACAGGAGATAGAGAGTCTTAAAGAGTGGGCTAAATAGTAATACAGATAAAAAGATATTATAAAACCTTCGTTGTAATCAGCGGAGGTTTTTTTCTGAGTTTATTTACTGATAAGGACTTAAGCTAGCAGAGATATAAAATCTGAGTTAAAAAATCCGGGATATAATTTAAAAGTTGTATTTTTGAAGTATGAACTTTCAAGAAAAAGCATTATCACGAATATTATTTCAGAATAAGATATATAAATCCGATGGTCAGGCATTTGAGGATTTATTTACTGAGATAATGTCTTATTTTGAGAGTGACTTCAGAAAGATTAAAGCTTGGGGGAATATTGGAGATAGAAAAAATGATGGTTATATAGCAAGTAAAGGTGCCTATTATCAGGTATATGCCCCTGAAGATATCAGAAAAAGTTATACTCAAACAATTTCTAAGATTGAAATAGATTTTGAGGGATTAATAGCTCAATGGAATCCGGTGAATGAATACTACTTTGTTATAAACGATAAGTATAAAGGAGTTCATGCAGATTCTGAGCAGATATTAGCGAAGCTTAAAACAGATTATTCTATTAAATACTGTGGTTTTATTACATCTTCTGATTTAGAAAGAATACTCTTTGAATTAGATGATGATCAGATTAATGCTGTGATTGGATTCTTACCAAACCCTGATCTGCTTAATTTAGACTATTCTGTATTAAATGAGGTTGTAGGTCATATTATGAGTATGTCCTTGACACCAGTGTTAGGCGAGATTAAATTCCCTGACTGGAATGATAAAATTGAATTTAATGGGCTAACTGAGTATCCAGCTTTTCTTCTGAATCAAGCATCTCAGCAATTGGGAGCATTAAACAGATATCTGAGTATGAATTCAGTACTTGCTGATGAGCTACAGAAACAGCTTTCAGGGATTTATGTTGGTATAAAAGAGATGTGGAAGGATTTTAAGACCAAAGGAGATAATATCTTTTGGGAACTAATTAATAAATGTTCTCCAAAGGCAGAACAAGCGTATCAGTGTGCTGTAATTACAATTATGGCAAAATATTTTGAATCGTGCGATATATTTGAAGAACCTAAAAAAAACCAGATATGATAATGCCATCAAAACATATAAATTTTTCGCAATCGTTGTTAGGTTTTGGTAGCTATCTCTTATCTAAGCTGAGTATGCCAAAGAGTGTTGATGATTTATGGTGCGAATATCAGAACGATCTTAAGAATGATTTGTATTCGGCTATTCATAGCTTTGATAATCTAAATCTTACACTAATATTCTTGTATGGCATTAATGCTATTCAGGAAGATAATGGAATAATATCAAGATGCAATTAATATCTTTAACAGCAAATAAAGATTCCTTTAAGCCAGTTGTGTTCAACTCAACGGGGATTAATATTATTGTTGCAAATCAGAAAAATCCTGCAAAATCAGATAGAGGAGATACTACAAATGGTGTAGGAAAATCATTGTTAATATCATTGATACATTTATGTTTAGGGTCTTCAGCTAAAAGAGAGTTTAAAGAGTCGTTGCCAGACTGGGAGTTTACATTAAAATTTAGAATAAATAGTATTGAGTATACTTCGGTTAGAAATACAGACAGCCAGAATATAATAAGATTAAATAATGAGGAATTGACGGTAAAAGGTTTTAATGATAAGTTAAAGAAATTAGTTTTTGATATTCCGGCTGATGTTACTGAACTTACATTTCGTTCCTTAATACCATTCTTTATCCGACCTGGTAAAGCATCGTATTTAGATGAGAAAAAACCTAACGCTGCAAGTAAGCCTTTTAGTGTTCAAATGGTAAATGCTTATCTTCTTGGTGTAGATATTTTGCTTGCTCAAGAAAAATATAGTCTGAAACAAGAGAAAGATAGAATAAAAAAGTTGGTTAATAACCTTAAGAATGATAATTACCTGAAAGATTTTTTTACAGGAAAAAGAGATGTATCGTTAAGCAAACAGGAGTTGTCAGAGAAAATTGACCAGTTGGAATATAACCTTAATAATTTTGATGTTGCTGAAGATTATTATGAGATAAAGCAACAGGCAAATCAGTTAAAGGTGGATATTGAGAAACTTCATCAACAGCTTGATTTAATCAAAATTCAGATATCCAATATTGAAGAGAGCAGAAGAATATCTCCAGATATTGAACGAGATAAAATTGAACAGGTATATAGAGAAGCTTCTGTAATCTTAAAAAAAGAGGCAGTAAAACAGTTGTCTGATTTAGAGAAGTTCTATGAGCATCTTTCTAGGAACAGAGAAAAACGATTATTAGATCAGAAAAATGAACTGTTGCGTAAGGCAAAGAAATTAGAAGTAAAAAAACTCGAAAAAGGTTCAGAATTGGATGAAAAGTTGAAGTATCTGGATGCTCATCACGCACTGGATATATTTATCAAATTATCTAATAATCTATCTGATTTAAAGAGTAAAAGGAAAAACCTGGAACAGTATGAAGAGTTGTTTGATGGTTTTAAAGAAGAGAGTCGTAGAATAAATAAATTACTTTTAGTAGAGGCTGAAAAGACTGCTACATATTTAAAAGATGCAAATGAGGTAGTTACACGTACAAATGATTTCTTCAGGACGTTGGTTAAACGGTTTTATCCTAAGGCAGCAGCTGGAATTACTATACAGAATAATGAAGGAGACAACCAAATAAGGTTTAATATTGATGCAAGAATAGAGTTTGATAAATCTGATGGAATAGGAAATGTAAAGACATTCTGTTATGACCTTACCCTTTTATTAAGAGGATTTGGGCATAATATAAACTTTATGTTTCATGATAGTAGATTACTTGATGGTATAGATCCAAGACAAAAATATGAGTTAATGATGATATTGGATGACCTTATAAATAGTAGTGATAAACAGTATATAATTACGGCAAACTATAACCAGTTAGAAGAGATGAAGCATCTATTTAAATCAGAAGAGAGGTATAATAGTTTTGTTAAGGAGAATACAATTCTTGAGCTAAAAGATGGTGATGCAGCCGATAAACTTTTGGGTATACAGATTGATATGAACTATGAATAAACAGCAAGCAAAAGCTTAGAGTAAAATATTTCAAATAACATATATCTTCATTTATTAATGCGTAACTAAAATACCATTCACCGACCCGAACCATTAACTCACCGAATCTGTATAAACATACATAACCTGTAGCTTATATTTTTATACTATTAATTAATATTTAAACCCTGTATATGCACTATTAAACCTGATGGATATGTAGGGTTAAACTAATCAATCTTATATAATGTATAAAAGTTTATTTGCTACCCTTATGTTTCTGTTTTTTGGTTACAGCTATAACCTTGCAAACAGCCCTGATTTAAAAAGAGACACCACTGCATTAAATGAGTTACAGAACTCTATTAAACAGATATTAACCAAGACCAATACACCCGGTGCAGGTATTGTAATTATATCTGATAATGATACAACCCTGTTGAGAGGTTTCGGAAAAGCTGATGTTGAAAAGGATATAGATGTAGATGAGAACACAATGTTTCGTCTTGGTTCTGTATCAAAACTGTTTGTTGGCCTTGCAATACTTAAACTGCAAGAGGAGGGGCAGCTAAGTTTAACAGATACTGTAAGTAAACTTATACCCGATATAGAGATAGATAACCAATGGAGAGATAGTCACCCAATCAGGATTGAGAATCTGCTTGAACATACATCTGGTTTAGATGATTGGAGCCTGGCGGAGCTTGGTTTTAATGAACCCAAACCTTTAACTCTTAAGGAATCACTGGAGTATTATCCTAAAGCAAGGGTTGCCAAATATGTACCCGGAACAAGAATTAAATACAGTAATATTGGTGTAAGTATAGCAGCGTATATAGTAGAACGTGTATCCGGATTGCGTTATGAGGATTACATAGAGAAGAACTTTTTTGAACCTCTTGAAATTGAGGGTATGACATTCTTTAACACTGACAGATTTAAGGCAACCGGAGCCAGAGCATATGATAATGGAGTTCCGTTGAGCATTGATTATCTAAACCTAATTTATCGTCCATCGGCAGGGTTAAACGGATCATTAAACGATGTAACCAAAGCTCTCAGGTTCTTTATTAATAGAGGCAAAATTGATACCATGCAGCTCATTTCAGACTCATCATTTTTAAGAATGGAGAGAAATGAGAGTCTGTCTGCTTCGCTATCTGATATGTTTAATAGTTCGGGGGTTGTAAATTATGCAACGTCATGTAATGGCTATGTTTATCGCGGGCATGGTGGTAGTGTACCGGGTTATAAATCAAACTTATGTTATATGCCGGAACATAATCTTGGCTTTGCAGTTATGGTAAATAGCGATAACCAAGAGGTGGCGAGTAGTATATCAAGATTAATAATGGAGTATCAGACAGAGAATATGCCAAAAAAGGTTGTAGAGGATAGATATACTCCAGGTAAAATGACCGATGATATATCTGGATATTATATTGATATTAACTATAAATTTACTCTTGTTAAATCTATTAAGAAGATTAAGAGTCTGAGTAAGATATGGAGCACAGGCGATACTCTGTATACAAAAAAAGCGTTGAGTCAGTGTAAAAATGAGTACTACCCAATTGGCGACAACAGATTTATATCAGACAGAAGTGGTGGTATAACACTTTTTCAGACAGATGATCCGGTAGAGGGCACTGTTGTGTACCAAAATGGAAATATGATGAAGAGAGTATCATCGGCTTATGCATATTTTCTGCTGGTAATATTCTGGGCACTCTTTATAATACCAGCCACAATAGTAATTTTTGCAATAATCAGACTGCTTATATACCTGATTGGAAAAAAGAGAAACATTACAGCGTTATGGATGACACTGTCCCCGAAACTGT
>DKJY01000121.1 GCA_002454955.1 Bacteroidales bacterium UBA6680 | reverse complement strand
TACCTATTGTAACAGAGTTCTCAAACAAAGCAGATGCAACACCAAAAGCAAGAGCAACTTATGCTGAAGTTAATAAGCAAATTGAGGATGATTTTGCAGCAGCATTAACGCTAATGGGGTCAAATAATTATTCAGATGGTAAGATTGAGATGACTGCAAATGCAGTTATAGCATTAAGAGGAAGATACTATCTTTATAATAAAGAGTATGCGAAAGCTATAACTGATCTTGAGCCATTATTGACAAAGTACAACCTGATTGGATCAGCTTTATATGTGGGAAGTTGGGCCGCAAATGAGTCACAAGAGTCTATTTTTGAGATGGCTTATACTGATACTGATTACCATGGAACAACAAGTTATACTTACATGTGGGAAAAGGATGGTTATAAGGATGTATTTGGAACAGTAGACTTAATGACTAAGTATGCAAATGACGATGTACGTTTCCCATTTACAGGACTATATTCAGGTACTAAAACAAAAGGACTTGTTAAGTTCCCTTTTAATGTTAAGTCTCATAACATTAGAATAATCCATTTTGGAGAGGTTATAATGAACTATGTAGAGGCTTGTGTAGAAAGTGGAACAAATTTAGGAAAAGCATTAACTGAGATAAATAAGTTAGTTGCAGCACGTCACACTGGAGCAGTAACACCATGGGTAGCAGCAGATTTAACAAGAGCCAAAGTTTTAGCAGAACGTAGATTAGAGCTGGCAACAGAAGGACACAGATATTTTGACCTGTGTAGAACAGGAACAACTATAAATCATTACGGTACAAATGGTAGTGTGTTTGAGACAATACCAGTTCCAAGTGATCGTTTAGCTTTCCCTATACCAGAGGCTGAGATGGATGCAAATCCAAATATCAAAAACCAGAATCCTGGGTACTAATATTATTATTTAGTATAATATAACTTTCAAAAGAGGTGGTCAACAGACTACCTCTTTTTTAGTTAAATAGAAATATAACAATATTCTTATCTATTTATTGTTATATAATTATAGGCATAATATTATATCGCCTTGTATTATCATATTTCAATAGTTATATTTGGCAATTGTTAACTTATTAAACACATACTTATGAAAAGAGTCCTAATCCTTTTAAGCCTGTTTCTTTTAGTTTTTATGGTTGATGCTCAGATAGTATCACAGAATCAGGATATAATGCGTTATGAATGGCGTAAAATTGAAGAAAGAAATAATCCTACAGAAACTGTGAAGTGTGATTGCTACTTGTTCCCTAATTTTGTAGAAGGAAATCTTGCTCTTAAAAACGGAAATAGATTATCTGTGAAGTTTAATTATAATATGTTTTATAATGAAGTAGAGTTAATAAGAAACTCTGATACATTATTTATTGCTAACAGATTTGATGTTGACAGTATTAATTTGGCAAATAAAGTATTCTTATATACACTTTATAACAGCAAAGAGTATGGTGTTGGTTCAGCATTTGTTGAGAGATTATCAAATGGAAAAGTGAAGTTATTACTTAACAATAAAACTACATTTATTCCGTATAAACCTGCAGCACCATATACTTCAGAGGTTGATGCTCACTATGAACAAAGTCAGAGTTATATGCTTAAAGATGGTAAAAGAGAAGCTGTAATTGTAAAGAGTAAATCAGACATTTATGAACTATACCCAGACAAAAAGAAAGAAATTAAGAAGTTTATGAAGAAGAACAAAGTTAGGTTTAGTAACCAGCAGAGCTTGGTTAAGTTGGCCGATTATCTCTCTTCATTAGTATAACTTTTATAAAGCCATCCATTGCGATGGCTTTTTTATTACTATACCTCTCCCTGAACATTAATTCATTTTTCCTTGACACTTAAATAGTTACTTTTAACATTTGTTAATAGACAATTATCTATTTTTTCTTTTTTCCCACAATAAAAAGAGCGTTATTTATGGCTGGTACTAATTTAAAGTAAGCAGATGCAAAATAATAGCCCGCACTCTTTTCATATTCCGGTTATGGGAACCGGATATACTATTGATTCGCCTGTAAGGGTGGCTCAGTATGGTATATCGTCTGTAATATCGCTTGTAGATGATATACTTATAGAGAAGATGCGTAAATTTTATAGCGACAAGTTTGAGATGCCCTTTCAAGAGATATCAGCAAAGGTAGAGGACTTTAGAGCAAAGAGAATTACATCATACCTTAATATGGTTGACGATATAGTTAATGAAAAACTTAACGAGGTAAAACAATCGTTTGAGGAGACCGGATCGGAGCTTGAGAAATATATAAACATGTTGCCGGATCTGTCTGCAATAAAAGATAAATTCAATAAGTTTATTAAAGGCTCAGGCAACAAAGATAATATTAAGCAGTGGATTAATGAGAATATCACTGGCGGAAGCATTGATGTAAATATAATGACAAAGCTTGATAAGCAAAATAACATATCGGATACAGAGATGAACGATGCTCATGCTGCTTTACGAGGCTTTGCAAATAGTAACCTTTCATCATCTGTGGTGCTGTCTGCCGGAATGAATCCATCACTTTATGCCTACATAGCAGGTTTTAGCGACTTTTATCCGGATAAAAACGGCGAAATAAAGAAGAAAGTCACCCTTAAGGTAAGTGATTACAGGTCGGCATTAATACAGGGTAAATACCTTGCAAAACGCGGTATCTGGGTGTCTGAATACAGAGTTGAGAGTGGTCTTAACTGTGGAGGGCACGCTTTTGCCTCAGAAGGATATCTTATAGGACCAATTTTACAGGAATTTAAAGACAACAGAGAGGAGTTGGTTGAGTCAACATATAAATTACTTGTAGATACTCTTAAAGAGAAGAATCTTGAGGTTCCTACAAGAATACCTGATGTTAACTTATCGGCACAAGGAGGAGTTGGTACATCTGCTGAGCACTCATTCTTGATAGATAACTACAAATTAAACTCGGTTGGGTGGGGATCTCCATTTCTGCTTGTACCTGAAGCATCAGCAATTGATGCGGAGACTATTGAGTTGTTAAAGGCTGCAAAAGAGGAGGACCTATATACAAGTGACGTATCGCCATTGGGTGTGCCGTTTAATAATGTAAAGAATAATACCAAAGATAACGATAGAGACAGGAGGATAGCTAACGGAAAACCCGGAAGTGCATGTCCAAAGAGATATCTTGCATTAAATGCAGAGTACGAAGGCGATACACTATGTACAGCATCGCGCAAATATCAGAAGCAGAAGATAGACGAGTTGGATCAGATGGATATAAGTGAAGAGGAATATAAAAAGAGATACAACAACATTACTGTTAAGTCATGTATATGTGTTGGTCTTGGAACATCCTCGCTTATTGCTAATAATCTTGATACAAAGGTAGAGGGTAAAGAGGTGTCGGTATGTCCGGGACCAAATATGGCTTATTTTAACAAAGAGGTTAAGCTAACCCGGATGGTAGATCACATATATGGCAGAGACAATATTATTGACTATAATGACAGACCAAACATGTTTGTTAAGGAGCTGAGCATGTATGTTAATCATCTTAAGAAAAAGTTCTCTGAGGCAACACTACCACTGAACAGAAAGGATATTAAATACTTTAACTCGTTTAAAAGTAATCTACTGCAGGGTATCGATTACTATAAAAACATGTTTAGTAATGTTGGCGATAAGCTGTCATACAACCTTGATGACCTTGATATTTTTAGAAATGAGATAGATAAAATTTCAGTATAAAAAAAGAGCCCGTGAGGGCTCTTCTTATATCGTTCTAATGCCATCGTCACCTATAGATATTACCTTTTGTTTATAAAGTCCACCAATAGCTTTCTTGAAATTCTTTTTACTCATCTCAAGTCGTTTATATATAACCTCGGCCGGACTTTTATCATTCAAGGCCAGATAACCACCAGACTTCTCAAGCTCATCTAAAACCTTTTGTGTAAAAGTATCTATCTTTTCATAACCTGGCTTGTGAAGTAACAGATCAATCTTCTCATCTTCTCTGATCTTGTTTATATAGGCTTTACGTTTATCGCCTCTTTTTAGTGTTTCAAACACCTGATTATTATAGATAATCCCCCAGTGAGTACTGTTAATAATTGCTTTATAGCCAATATCGGTTTTGCTACAAATCATTATATCAACCTCATCACCCTCATTATATTCTGGTGGCAGGTTATCAAGAAACCTGTCAACCTTTGTTGATGCAGCAATACGGCTGGTCTCTTTGTCAAGATATATATATACAAGATACCAGTTATCCTGCTCAATCTTCATACGTTGCTCTCTGTGCGGAACAAACAGATCTTTAACAAGACCCCAGTCAAGAAAAGCACCATATCTGTTAGATGCTACAGCCTTAAGAATAGCGAAATCGCCAACCATTGCAAGTGGAGTCTCTGTTGTTGCAACAATTCTGTCTTCAGAATCCATATAAACAAACACATCCAGTTTATTTCCGGGTACAGTATCCTCCGGTACATATCGTTTTGGCATAAGTATCTCTCCATGTTCTCCACCATCAAGAAATACACCAAACGATACCTCTTTAATAACCTCAAGTTTGTTTAATCTTCCTATATCTGCCATAATAAAATTTAGTTTTTCCGTTCGCCGCAAAGGTAGTTATCAATAATTATTTCTTACCATTAATATGAGTCTATTTATCAATTAAATATCATTTACGGTAAATTATTTGCAATATAAAAACAGTAATTGCATTGTAGCCGGAAAATAAAGAGTACTTTTGCAAATCTTTTTTGAGAGATGTAACCCAAATAATCAAATTTTATGGAGGATATAAGGAACATAGCCATAATTGCTCACGTTGATCATGGAAAAACAACTATGGTTGATCGAATACTGCATCAGGCAAAGCTTTTTCGTGATAATCAGGAAGTTGAGGATCTGATACTTGATTCTAATGACCTTGAGCGTGAGAGAGGGATCACTATTTTGTCAAAGAATGTATCTATCAGATATAAGGGAACAAAGATAAATATTATTGATACCCCTGGTCACTCCGATTTTGGAGGAGAGGTAGAGCGTGTTCTGAATATGGCAGATGGAGTACTTCTGCTTGTTGATGCTTTTGAAGGACCAATGCCACAAACAAGATTTGTGTTACAGAAGGCTCTTGAATTAGGATTAAAACCAATTGTGGTTGTAAATAAGGTTGATAAACCAAACTGTAACCCGGAAGAGGTGCAGGAGGTTGTATTTGAACTTATGTTTAGCCTTGATGCAACAGAAGAGCAGTTGGAGTTTACCACAGTATACGGATCTAGTAAGCAAGGTTGGATGGGGCCTGATTGGAAAAACCCAACAACAGATTTTACACACCTGCTAGATACTATACTAGAGAATGTAGAGGCTCCTGAGAAAAAAGAGGGAACTCTTCAGATGCAGATTAGCTCACTTGACTACTCAAGTTATATGGGGCGTATTGCCGTTGGACGTGTATCAAGAGGTACAATAAAAGAGGGTATGCGTGTTGGAGTTGTTAAAGCAGATGGTTCTGTTGTTAAATCTAATATTAAAGAGCTTTACCGTTTTGAAGGACTTGGAAAAGAGAGAGTGAAAACGGAGATAGATAACGGCGAGATTGTTGCTGTTTTGGGGCTTGATGGTTTTGATATTGGCGATACAATTGCTGATGCTGAAAATCCGGAAGGACTTAAGCGTATATCTGTTGATGAGCCAACAATGAGTATGTTGTTTACAATTAACAACTCGCCATTCTTTGGTAAAGAAGGAGAGTTTGTTACATCGCGACATCTGAGAGACAGACTATATAAAGAGACAGAGAAAAACCTTGCCCTAAAGATTGTTGAAACCGATTCGCCAGACAGGCTACTTGTGTACGGACGTGGTATTATGCACCTTAGTGTTCTTGTAGAGACAATGCGTCGCGAAGGATATGAGTTTCAGCTAGGACAACCTCAGGTTATTACAAAAGAGATTAATGGCCAAAAATGTGAGCCAATGGAGATCTTTACAGTAAGTGTGCCAGAGGAGTTCTCAGGAAAGGTTATTGAGATAGCAACAAAACGTAAAGCAGATATTCTGAATATCGAGACAAAGAACGATAGAATATCACTTGAGTTTACAATACCAGCACGTGGACTGATAGGAATAACAAATCCTATACTTACAGCAACAGAGGGTGAGGCAGTAATGAGTCACCGCTTTAAGAGTTATGACCCATGGCGTGGTGAGATAAATAAAAACCGTAATGGTGCACTTATTGCACTTGAAACGGGTACAGCAATAGCATACTCAATTGATAAACTGCAAGACAGAGGTAAATTCTTTGTTGAGCCAAACGATGAGATATATGAAGGTATGGTTGTTGGTGAGAATACTCGTCAGGACGATATTGTTGTAAACCTTACAAAATCTAAGAAGCTAAGTAACGTACGTTCATCTGGTAGCGATGATAAGGCTGTTCTTGTACCGGCAATTAAATTCTCGCTAGAAGAGTGTATGGAGTATATCAGAGAGGATGAATACATTGAGGTTACACCTAAGAGCATTCGTCTGCGTAAGATTCTGCTTAGTGAGCACGATAGAAAACGTTTGAAAAAGCAATAGAAAACGATAGGAACTCTTATAATGGCAGGGGTATCTGGGTTAAAATACTACAGATACCCCTGTTTGTGTAATATGGTTTGCTGTAACATCCTTTATCCCCAATCCCCAACAATAAGATTTTATAAGGTTTAATTATATCTGTAAAGGTCATTTTACTGTTTATCTTTAGCTTCCTCAACTGTAAGTGAACCATTTTATCAATTAAAAATAGACTAATGAGTGTCAAATTGATGATTTTACGAATCGGATGGCTTCAAATTATTTCTTAGACGTCATTTTATTGATAAAATGGAGAATAACGAACTCATAGGCATAATCCTACCAATAAAATGATGCCTAAAGAGTGCTTTAGGGCTAATCTTATCGGTAAAATGATGCCTAAAGAGTGCTTTAGAGCTAATCTTATTGGTAAAATGATCCCTAATGTAGTGTAAGTGACGAATTTTATTAAAAAAATGGTTCACTTACACCACTGGAGGCGTCATTCTATTAAAAGGATGACACTTATGAGTATCATAGAGCATATCTTATTTAAAAGATAGCTCTGAAGAGTTTTGGAGGAATGAATAGTCCAGAAAACTATACCTCTAATTAATAACATTATTATAAAACTGGGTATATATGGTTGAGTAATACATAAATAATTACTGTATATTTGGCTGTATTCTAAAAACAAAACTATGAACGTGATAAAAAGAACACTGAAAGAATCTGTCATAGCACGTTGGGTGGTGCTTATATTGGTAGGTTTTGTGTTATCAACTAATTACTATTTCTATGATGCTTTTTCAACACTTAAGAGCGAGTTAATGACTCAGTTTGACTTTACAAATACTCATTACGGGATGTTTGTATCGTTCTATTCAATACCAAATACATTTCTGTTAATGGCCGTATTAGGAGGTATAATACTCGATAGGCTTGGTATAAGAAGAACCGGATTCACATTTGTATTTTTTATGGCGTTCGGAGGTGTGCTTACAGCATACGGATCAACAGAGTACTATTCAAACGGAGGTATTGGTTATGGATTAATGAGTTCGTTTCTGCCAAGCTATTCGCCCGAGTTAAAGATGATGTTACTGGGGCGTTTCTTCTACGGATTAGGTGCCGAAACAAGTATTGTTGTGGTTAGTAAGATTCTTGTAAAATGGTTTAAAGGAAAGAATCTGGCGCTTGCATTTGGTCTTAAGGTTGGTTTTGGGCGCTTAGGAACGTTTGCTGCAATGCAACTATCGCCGGTAATAAATGAGAACAGCGGAATAAGCACAGCATTTTGGTTTGGTGGTGTTCTAGTATGTTTGGCACTGTTGGTATTTATGATATATATGTTAATGGATGTAAAATATGACAGAGAGGTTAAAGCAGATAAAGAAGTTGCTGCAGAGGCAGACAGTTTTAAGATATCTGATATTGTAAAATTGCTACAAAACAAAGCATATCTGTTTATTGTATTGTTATGTGTTACATTCTACTCTGCAGTATTCCCATTTATAGCATTTACGCCAGATATGCTCGCAAATAAATATGGCTTTGATACAGTAACAAGTGGTAGAATAACATCGTTATTGCCAATTGCTACGGCTATTTTTACACCTCTGTTTGGAATATTAATAGATCGTTACGGACGTAGTGCATCGGCAATGATTTTTGGTTCGTTAATACTTTTCTTTGTACATCTATCATTTGCTGTAACCAATATTACACCATATGTACCTCTTATAATGTTAGGTATAGTATTTTCTCTTGTTCCGGCTGCGTTATGGCCTACAATGGTAAAGCTTGTTGATGAAAAGCGTATAGGAACAGCATATGGACTTACATATTCAATACAGAATCTTGGTTTGTGGGCATTCCCTCTTCTTACAGGAGTAATGTTAGATTATACAAACCCCGGAAAACCTGATGTACTTAACTATACACCAACAATGCTTATGTTTGCATTCCTTGGCTTAGTAGGACTATTCTTTGCAATAATGCTTAAATACACAGATAAAAAGAGAGGTTTTGGTGTAGAGCTGCCTCTTAATAAGAAATAGTTAAATAAGCAGATAATTATCTGATATATTGATAATCCCGGTATGTTTACCGGGATTTATCTTTTTTATACCAGCCTGAATATTTTATATACCGATTTACCTTAAAAAGGTATTGAATAAAATATTATATTTACTTAAGCCAAATTTGAATCTATGATAAATAACTTGCTTATAATTATATCTGGAGATTATTCGCAGGTAATATATAATGTTTACAATGAGATATAAAAGTTTACAAATTACCCTAATTACATTCCTCGGTTTTATTCTGTTTTACATACCATACGCCTATTTCTTTAAAGATATTAACAATCTTTTTAGATCAATATTTTTAGACGAACTGGCATTTGCTCTGACATATACTGTTGTTGCAATACCTATGTTTATTGCTGTGGGTATAAATGTAAGATTCAGAAATATAATAGATAATCTGGGGCTGAAATCAAATATTCCTAATGCCTTTTTCTTATCACTATTTTTTATTGTTCCAATGTTTGTTGGCTACGCATTTGTATTCGATTTTAATACAGAGATAACTATGAGCAAACTATTTGTAAGCTCTGTGTGTGCAGGTTTTTTTGAGGAGTTGTATTATAGAGGATATCTGTTTGGGCAGTTATATCGTAATACAAAACTTGGATTTATACCATCTGTAATAGTTGGAGCTATTGTATTTGGACTGTTGCATCTGTATCAGGGTAACGATTTTGCCAGCTCAATATCTGTTTTTCTGGTAACCTTTGCCGGAGGGGTTATGTTTGCTTGGTTATATGCAGAGTGGCGTTTTAATATCTGGGTTCCGGTGTTTCTGCATATGTTAATGAATATGTCGTGGATGCTCTTCTCAGCAGCAGAAACGGCAGCAGGAAATACCTACTCCAATATTTTCAGAGCAATTACAATTGCTTTAGCAATACTATTTACAATATTTTATAAACTAAAGAGCGGGTATAAGTTAGAGATAAACAGGCGTACTCTTATTATAAAAAGAGATCAGAATCCCCCATAAAATGTTGTAATCTAATACTATTCATATATACCGATAGCATTAGCCATAAAATTTATTGTTAATTAATATGTGATTTGCTTAATAGTTAATACTTTTGGGGATTAAAATAAAATCTGAGGCCATAGTTGGCTTTTAACATAAAAAAATTAATAATAATCATGGGAAGAGCATTTGAATATCGCAGAGCGGCAAAAGAGAAGCGATGGGACAAGATGTCGAAATTATTTCCAAAGTTAGGAAAGGCAATAACATTAGCAGCAAAAGAGGGTGGACCTGACCCTGAGATGAATGCTAAATTGCGTTTGGCTATTCAGACTGCGAAATCTCAGAACATGCCAAAAGATAATATTGAGTCGGCTATAAAGAGAGCTTCAGGTAAGGATGCTGAGAATTTTACAGAGGTTAACTACGAGGGTAAAGGACCTCACGGCGTGTTGGTTTTTGTTGAGTGTGCCTCTGACAATACAACACGTACCGTTGCAAATGTAAAATCATACTTCAACAAAGCAGGAGGATCACTGGTTCCAACCGGATCGCTTGAGTTTATGTTTAGCAGAAAGGCTGTTGTTGAGTTCAGCAAAACAGAAGGAATGGATATTGAAGAGTTGGAGCTTGAACTTATTGATGCCGGACTTGAAGAGATTGAAGAGAATGATGGAGTAGTTACTATTTTTGGTGATTACACAAACTTTGGTACACTTACAAAGGCTGTTGAGGAGCTTGATATTGAGGTATCAAAAGCTAATCTTCAGCGTATACCTACATCGCCTGTTGAATTTACAGAAGAGCAGCTTATTGATATAGAGAAGATGCTTGATAAAATTGAGGACGATGATGATATTCAGGCGGTATTCACGAATATTGCATAATATTTAAATCAATTATATTATCTGTCTGCTGATGTATAGTATCGGCAGACATTTTTTTTACAATAGATATTAATTCTGAGCTAAAATATCTTAGCTTTAGGATGTTATATAAAACAATTGTTATCAGATGAAGTTTAGTGATTACTCTTTTGCACCAGAGATACATAAAAGTATTGATAGATTAGGGTTTGTAAAGCCTACAGATATTCAGTATAAGTCTATACACCCTATTATGCGTGGCGAAGATGTGTTGGCTATTGCTCAAACAGGAACAGGGAAAACAGCAGCATTTGCATTGCCTGTGGTAAATCATCTGCATAGCAGAAAACGTAATGCCCGCCGACCAGACGGAATAAAATGTGTGGTAATGGTTCCTACCCGCGAACTAGCAGTGCAGATAACCGATGTTTTTAATGAGATAAGCAAGGATACTCTTGTAAAACCATTCTGTGTTTTTGGAGGGGTTGAGCAGGATAGCCAGATAGCAGCCCTTCAGGATGGGGTTGATATTCTTGTAGCCACTCCGGGACGTCTTTTTGATCTTGTTAGCCAAGGATATCTTAAACTACATAGAGTAGAGACTCTTATTCTTGACGAGGCCGATAAGATGCTTGATCTGGGTTTTATTAAGGATATAAAAGATCTTATGAAGTTTCTGCCAAATAAACGTCAGACGTTATTCTTCTCGGCAACAATAAACAAGAAGATTAAGGAGCTTGCATATTCGCTTGTTAAGAATGCAATCCGTATTCAGATATCGCCAAAAGATCCGGTATCTAAGAATGTAAACCATTCGGTATGTTTTGTTGAGATGGATGATAAGAGATTCTTCTTAGAGCGGCTTGTTGAAGAGAATCCGGAGAGTAAGATTCTTGTGTTTGTGCGTACCAAGGTCAGAGCAGAAAGGGTTCAGAAGGCAATGGAACGTGTAAATATTAACTCGTTAACAATACATGGCGATAAAGGACAGAAGGATAGATTAAAGGTGCTTGAAACCTTTAAAAAAGGTGAGGTAAATATGTTAATAGCAACAGATGTATCGGCACGTGGAATTGATATACCGGGTGTTGACTATGTTGTTAACTATGATCTGCCTGAACAGGCCGATAATTATGTGCATCGCGTTGGACGAACAGGTAGGGGAAGGAACAAAGGTACTGCTGTGTCGTTTTGTAGCACAGAAGAGCGCGAACTGCTTGCTGCTATAGAGAAATATACAAACAACAGAATTGCAGTTATTGAGATTGATAAAAAAGACTATTCAGAGACAGTCGATTTCTCAATGGATGCATCGTCAGATTGGAAAACGTTACTTAGAGATGCCGAAGAAGAAAGTAAGAAGAGTAAGGTAAAGAAACCTGCAAAGAGGTCGGCAAAAAAGGGAGGAAGTAGTAAGAAGAGGCGCTAATTGTTAAAAACAAGAGATTACCCTGTTAGTATCTTTTTTAGTTAAAACTATACGTTGTATTGTTTATTAATGTTTTAGATGGTATATTTAGTATGCTATTAAGGCGTATTAAATGATATTAGAGAAACGTATATTACCACCAAGTATAAGAGAGATAGTGGGTGTAATCCTCTTTGGGTTTGCTTTTATTAATACATGGGGATATATTGTATTTACCTTGATAATGGATATCCCTTTTATTAATCTCATATTTAGTTACTGGTCTTTTTTGTTCCTTATACCAGTAGCTCAGGGTATAATATTATCTGTATCGTTCCGTAATGCTCAATTAGCATATATATCGCCTGTAAAAGAGTATAGTTCTGCTGAAGGTATATCAATATTATTATGTAATGCAGGTTATTGTTGTAAATCAGATAACGATAACGGAATATTAATATATGATACATGTGAATTGTGGCGCAAACCATTCTTCTTTTTACGCAAAAAGATAGTTGTTACCGTTGTTGATAACTATGTGATTCTCCACGGAAAAGAAAAAGCAATAAAGGGCATTGAAATGTTGCTTAGTTACTCTATAATTTGCTAATTATTCACTTTATTTGTCCTGTCTTAGGACAATTTTTATGTTATATAGCCTCTTGTAATATGTTGAGCGGTATATTTTGAAATATTTACATGTCTTAATTTTGCACAAAATCATTGTTGTATATGGAAGACCATAACAGAATAATAGAGGAATCTTTTGTACGTAGCAAAAGGCTGGGGGTGGATATTAAGAAGGAGAGACCAAACAGATTATTGTCGGCTGATGAGTTAGACGACAGATTACTTCAGAATAAGCAGTTGATGAGTATATCAACGCCTTTTCTTAAGAACCTGCATCACTATTTGCGAGGTACGGGTTCTGTAATGATTCTTACAGATGATGAGGGTTGTATATTGAGTATATATGGCGATGATTCAATAAAAGGTAAAGCTACAAAGCTGAATATTGAGGTTGGCTATTTTATGAATGAGGAGAGTACAGGAACAAATGCTATTGCCTCATGTTTAGTAGAAGACAGACCAATACAGATAACAGGAGACGATAATTATCTGGATATATTTAAAAACTGGACCTGTTCGTCGATGCCGATTCATAATGCATTTGATAATATAATTGGTTCGTTTAGCATTATAGGCGAGAAACAGGATCTGCATCCTCATACGCTTGGTATTGCTATATCAACAGCAAAGTTTATTGAGGACAGGCTAGAAACAATAAAATATCATCGCGAGACAGAGGATGCTTATATGTATGTTAATACTATTATTAACACATTCTCATTTGGTATACTTGCGCTTGATATTGATGGACGTATACAGAGGGCAAATCTATCATCAGGACGATTGCTTAAAACAGATAGTAAAGAGCTTATAGGAAAATCAATATCGGGGTTTATACCCGACTATAAAACAATACTAAAGGTTGTAAGAGCAAAGACCTTTATCAGAGATGAGGAGGTTGAGTTTAAGGTGGCCGGAAAAAAGGAGCGGTTTATTATTAACTCACATCCCTTATACGATTCAGAACAGAAACTAATAGGTATACTTTTATCGTTTAGAGAATTTAAGCGTATTATGAACCTTGTTCATAAGTATTCTGGAATGACTGCCAGATATACGTTTAAAGATATTATTCATAAGAGTCAACAAATGCAGCGCATAATTCAGTATGCAAAGATTGTTGCTGCAAGTCCATCTACAATACTCATTAATGGCGATAGTGGTACAGGTAAAGAGGTTATAGCGCAATCTATACATAACGGAAGTAAGCGATCAGACCATGCTTTTGTAGCAATAAACTGTGGAGCAATACCTGAAAACCTTATGGAGAGTGAACTGTTTGGTTATGAAGATGGAGCTTTTACAGGAGCCAAAAAAGGAGGGCATCCGGGTAAGTTTGAGCTAGCCAATGGTGGTACTATATTCCTTGATGAGATAGGAGAGATGCCTATGGATATGCAGGTTAAGTTATTAAGAACGTTGCAAGAGGGAGAGGTTACCCGTGTTGGGGGAGAGAAGACTGTACCTGTTGATGTTCGTATTATTGCTGCAACAAACCGTAATCTGCGTGAACTTGTTGATGAGGGTAAATTTCGTTTGGATCTTTATTATCGTTTAAGTGTAATTCCTATTGAACTGCCTCCGTTAAAGGAACGCAGAGAGGATATACCATCATTACTTAAGTTCTTCCTTAATCGTAAATCAATTAAACTGAACAGAGATATTCCGGTTATAAATCATAAGCTATATAACGATATTATGGAGCATGATTGGCCAGGAAACATAAGGGAGTTAGAGAACTTTGTAGAGAAGATTGTAAACTTTGATGGTAATGTTGAACTTGAGCCGGACAGGTATAAGCTTAAAGGAGCAGAATCTGTTCAGATACCGCAAGAGGGTGTTGTTATAAGTGATAATCAGGAGATTCTTACACTAAAAGAGCTTGAGAAGAGAGCTATAAAACAGGCTATTGATCAATTGGGTAATAACCTGTCTAAGGTGGCAAAATCGCTTGGTATTAGTCGTAATACTCTGTATGAGAAGTTACGACGTTATGGTATAAATCCGCGCTAAAAGATTGTATCTTCTAGCGATTCATGTAACTTCTCTCGTCCGAGTTGTATCATATCTGCCGATTTATGAAAATCGAGTGTGCTACATGCGTTTCTGGGGATCTTTACTATGAGATCCGGAGGAGTCTCTTTTATGTGGTAGTATGATATCTGTTCCTGCATAAGATCAAACATCTCAGACATAAGACGTAGCATACCAATCTTCTGATTGCTACGTTTTCTGCGTAGTTTGTTCTCAGCAAAGTTCTCCCACATCTTAACAAATCCGTCTAATCTGCTATGTAGTCTTCCATTTGGCTCTTTTTTCTTAGGTTTATAGTCGGGGTTCCATGTGTTCAGATCAACAGCAACAACTTTTTCGCCATTTCTGCGCAGAGGTCTGTTTATTGGCATAGGATTTATTAAACCACCGTCATACAGTTCAGCACCTCCTTTTATATGAGGTGTAAGCATTCCGGGTATGGCTATTGATGCTCTTATTGCATCATACATACTTCCGGAATCTATAACAATCTCTTTTCTGTTCATTATATCTGTAGCAATAGCCGAAAAGGGAATGTCAAGATCCTCTATATTTCTATCCGGGATAATCTTCTTTAACTCTCTGAACAGCCTGCGTCCGTTTATAAAACCTCTTGAATCAAACGTAAAGTCCATAAGTAACAGTATATCCTTTTTTGAAAGGTTCAGGAGCCACTCTTTGTATATATCAAGCTTATTGCAGGCATAAAATGCACCAATTACCGACCCGATAGATGTTCCGGCAATACTTGTTATGTTATATCCAAGCTTTTCAAGCTCCTCAATAACACCAATATGTGCAACGCCCCTTGCTCCTCCGCTGGAGAGAACAAGGGCGATATCTTTACTGTTATCCTTTTTCTGATGTAAGCTTCTCAATGTCATATCCTGTAGGGTTTTGGAATACTCTTAGTTTAAATATTGGCAGAACTGCAATTATATGATCAAATATGTCGGCCTGTATTGCCTCATATTGTGCCCAGCGCTGATCTTTACTGAATACATAAATTTCTATAGGCATACCTTTATCTGTGGGCTTTAGTTGTCGCACAAGAAAGGTCATATCCTCGTTTATCATAGGATGTCGTTCAAGAAATGATTCAAGGTATTTTCTGAACAACCCTACGTTTGTATGATTATTAGTAGTACTCTCTGTATCTATAGGATTATCAGGAGTGTCAAGATTGTTTATAAACTCACATTTTGTGATCTTCGATTTTATATCGTCAAGTATATCAGATGAACAGAATACAATACTGTTCATATCAATATTTATTGCACGTTTTATTCGCCTTCCATCACTTTCTTCCATACCAATCCAGTTTTGGAAAGAGTTTGAGATAAGTGCATATGTAGGAATTGTGCTTATTGTCATATCCCAGTTTTGTACCTTAACTGTATTCAGGGTAATGTCAAGCACTGTACCATCTGCATTGTGCGACGGCATACTTATCCAGTCGCCAATCTTTACCATGTTGTTTGATGATAATTGTACAGATGCTGTTAAGCCTAATAGTGTATCTTTAAAAACCAACAGTAATACAGCGGCCATTGCTCCTAAACCAGTGAGTAGTTTGCCTATTGACTTGTCAAAACCTATTGATATAGCAAATAGTATTGCAACAAAGTACACAAATATTTTAGCTAGCTGAAGATAACCTTTTATAGGTTTCTTTTGAGATACAGAGTAACTTTCTGTAATATCAGCAGCCACATCTATAACCGAGTTTATTACCAGTGTAACTATTATTATTCCAATAATCTCAAGTATGTTCTGTATTGTGTTAGCAGTACCCGGAAAGCTTTCGGTTAGTAATATGTGGGTAAAGTAGTATATTACAAAAATTGGAGCTAAGTGTGCAAGTCTGTTAAATACTTTTTTGTTAAGCAGGGTATCGTCCCATGTGTTCTTGGTTCTTGATACTATCTTTTTTATAGCTTTTAAAAGCAATTTTTTAGATACAATATCACTTAACCAGGCAATAATTGCAATAAATACTATAATAATTGTTGTTCTTATAAAGGGTATATAAGATTCTGAGATATTTGCCCATTTAATGACCTCTTCAAGCCACTCTAAGATGTTACTATTCATAGAATTGTTTTTTATTGTTTGTGATATAACAAAAATATAGATTATTTGATAAAAAAGGTGCTAATAATTTTTTCATTCTTTTAACACACTATAAAATATATTAACTTAAAGCCGCTATAAATGTTAATAACCTAAATAGATCTGTTTATGGGGATGAGTGCTAACAAGTTTGGAACGGCACCGGTATTTTTTACTGCTATATCAACAATTCTTGGTGCAATTCTTTTTTTACGTTTTGGATTTGCTGTGGGAACAGTTGGTTTCTGGGGAGTTATACTTATTATTCTTTTGGGACACCTTGTTACTATACCTACTGCATTGGCAATATCTGAGTTGGCAACAAACAAACGTGTAGAGGGTGGTGGCGAATATTTTATTATATCAAGATCGTTTGGTTTAAATATTGGAGCAACCATTGGTGTGGCGCTTTTTCTTTCGCAGGCAATTAGTGTTGCATTCTACGTTATTGCTTTTACAGAATCGTTTGAACCTTTATTCACATTAATCAGAGAGAAGTATGATATAGATCTGCCTCGTCAGGTTATAAGTATACCATCAATGGCTCTCTTATCGTTATTAATACTCAGAAAAGGGGCAAATGTTGGAGTAAAGGCGTTGTATGTTGTTGTTGTAATACTGTTTGTATCACTTGCACTGTTTATGTTTGGTACAACGGACTATGCAGAGTACAATACTACCAATATTTTTGTTGATCAGTTCCGAAACGGGAAACAGTTTTTTTATGTTTTTGCAATAATTTTTCCTGCATTTACCGGAATGACTGCCGGAGTGGGATTATCAGGAGATCTTAAGAACCCATCTAAATCTATACCTATTGGGACTGTTGCTGCAACAGTGTCGGGCTTAATTATATATTGTTTTATAGCCTATAAACTTACTACATCGGCAGATATTGATAGTCTCTTGAATCGTCAATTGGTTATGGGAGATATTGCTATTGGAGGATGGGTTATTATACCAATAGGACTTGCTGCATCTACAATATCGTCTGCAATAGGATCGTTTATGGTGGCGCCACGCACATTACAGGCTCTTGCTATGGACATGGCATTTCCAACAGCAAAAATTAACAAATGGATAAAGCGTTCCAGACAAAAGGATAATGAGCCCTATAATGCTTCTGTAATAACCTGTATTATAGCATTTGTATTTGTGGCTATGGGAAATGTTAACAGTGTTGCTTTGGTAATATCAATGTTCTTTATGGTAACTTATGGTTCGTTATGTCTGATATCGTTTCTTAACCATTTTGGTTCGTCGCCATCATACAGACCATCATTTAAGTCAAGATGGTATATATCATTAGTAGGATTTATTGTATCGTTATGGGTTATGTTTAAGATAGATACATTGTATGCTCTTATGGCTTTTGTAGTTATGGTTATAATATATTTTTATCTGAAGAGCTATCACAGATCTCGCAAGGGATTTGAGTCTATATTCCTGAATGCAATATTTCAGTTAAGTAGAGATATTCAGGTATATCTTCAGGGAAACAAGAGTAATAGTAAAAGTATAGGAAAGGAGTGGAGACCAAGTGCTGTTTGCGTATCTGAGAGTAAAGGCGATGTTAATCATGCTGTTAATATGCTTAATTGGATATCGTTTAAGTACGGATTTGGTACATATTTGCACTATATTAATGGCTATTACTCAAAGTCTACAACAGATGAGGCAAGCAAGGAACTTAACGAGCTCATAACATCATTTAATAAGGTAGATAATCATGTGTATATTGATACAATAATATCACCATCATATACAGCTGCAATATCGCAGGCACTTCAGATACCAGGTATTGCAGGTATGCCAAACAATATGATGTTGTTTGAACTTGTGAATAACGATAGCAAAATGGGACGGCGTATTGTTGAGAATATACCGCTTGTGAATGCTGGTGATTTTGATATATGCGTATTATCAACAGATGGCTCAGAGATTGATTATAAAAAAGAGATACATGTCTGGATAAAATCGTACGATACCGACAATGCAAATCTGCTTATTCTGCTTAGCTTTATAATACTTGGTCATCCGGATTGGAGGCATAGTGCGATACGCATATTTGAGATATGTAAAGAGGGCGAATCAGTACAGACAAAACAGTCGTTGGAGAATCTTGTTACAAACGGACGATTGCCAATAACAACATCTAATATTGAGATTATAGAACAGAATGAGGATATATCGTCACGATCTATAATAAATAATAGATCGTCAGAGGCTGGTATGGTGCTTGTGGGATTCAGAACAGAGACGGTTAAACATAGCGGAACAGATGTGTTTACCGGATACGAATTGTTAGGGAATATAATGTTTGTAAACTCCCACTCACAAAAAGTTATTGAATAGATATGATAATAAACCACATTATTAACTTGTTATTTATAGAGAGGAGCATGAAAAAACTATTACTTGTGTTTATCTCTTGTAGCAAATAAAAGCAAATTCAGAAAGGTTTAACAGATATGATTAGAATATTATTATCATTAATGCTGCTTCTGGCATCGGTTAATATCTCAGGGCAGGACTATTACAGCTATTTTACAGATAATGGTTTAAGAGTTAATATGCTGTTCAGAGGAGATATTGATACCCAGCAGATAGTACAGCGAACATATATTAAAGATCCCTATTATTCAGGTCCTAGAGAGTCGCACTACCAAGATAGTGATTTAGGGGAGTACAGAATTGTAATCAGAGATATAGATACCGATAAGATTATATATTCAAAAGGCTTCTGTACACTATTTGAAGAGTATATTACAACAGAACAAGGAAAGATTAAATCAGCGGATTTTCAGGAGAGTATTAACATCCCGTTTCCGGAAAAGAGTGTAAAGATAAATATTGAGCACAGAGATAATTTGGGACAATTTACACTCCTTAGCAGTGATGTTTTTAATCCCGAAAAAGCAGAATATACAGAGTTTAAGGAGAGTTTATGGTCTGAGCGTATTCATGGAGCAAGAGATTACAGAGAGGCTTATGATCTTGTAATAATGGCAGATGGTTATACGGCTAATGAGAAAGATAAATTTATTAGCGATGCAAAGAGACAGGTTGATTATATATTCAAGGTAGAGCCATTCAAAGGGTTAAAGAGTTATATAAATATATGGATTGTATTTGCACCTTCAATTGATTCTGGTATAGACCAACCACATATTGAGCAGTATAAGAATACCGAACTGGGGACACAGTTTAGTCTTTTTGGAGTAGACAGATATGTGGGTACATATGATTATTGGCGAATGGGATATGTTGGTGCACACGTTCCTGGTGATGGATGGATTGTTTTGGCTAATACCAACATATATGGTGGCGGAGGAATATATAACCACTATGCAATTACTATCTCAGATCATAGTGCAACCGGATTTGTACTTGTTCATGAGATGGGGCACTCTGTTGCAGGTCTGGCTGATGAATATTATAACTCAGTTGTTGCATATGACGATTTTTTTAGTGATAAGTATGAACCGTGGCAGGCAAATATTACCAACCTTATAAACTTTGAGAGCAAATGGAAAGATATGGTTGATGAAGATGTTCCAGTTCCAACACCAGATATTAATAAATACAGAGATTGTGTTGGTGTATTTGAAGGGGCCGGGTATTCAGCCAAAGGGATGTACAGGCCATATCATAACTGTATAATGAAGAGTCATAGTGCTAAAGGGTTCTGTCCGGTTTGTCAGAAGGCAATAATAGAGACAATAATGAGTTATACAGCAGCAGATAAATAGAAACCAGTTATTAAAGAGTAGATAGATAAAGGCTGTTAGGTTTATTATTACCTACAGCCTTTTATTGTTGTTATTACTGTTATAGCCATTTATAGCTCTTAACTTTCAGTCTCCTTTATCTTCTTAAATCCAGCATTAACACCGTGAACCAACGAGGCACTAAAACCTTCATGCTCCATAGAGTTGAGGCTTGATATTGTAACTCCCATAGGCGTAGTAACTCTGTCAATCTCCTCTTCAGGATGAGTACCATTAGCTTTAATAAGTTCAGCTGCACCTTGCATAATTTGTGCAGCAATTTTATGCGACAGAGCCGATGAAAATCCAATCTCTATACCAGCCTGTGCTGTAGCACGCATAAATCTTAAAGCAAATGCAATCCCGCACGATGCAAGAACTGTTGCAGCAGGCATCTGCGATTCCGGAACAACAAACGATTCGCCAAGTTGGTCAAAAATCTCCTTCATAAGCCCCTCGTATTCCGCAGATTTCTCTGATACTGATATGGCTGTCATACTCTGACAAACAGAAAGAGCTGTGTTTGGCATTACGCGTACCACTGGAATCTCAGGTAGTATATCCTCAATCTCTTTAAGTTTGATACCAGAAACAACCGATGCCAAAACATGTTTTCCTTTTACAAAGCTATCTTTAAGACTACTTATAAGGTCTATAGCAACATATGGTTTTACTGCAATAAAAACTATATCAGACTCATCTATTGCCTTACTATTATTTGTTGTGATATTAACACCTAACTCCTCTTTAAGACCAGTTAACATATCGGTGCTTATATTGGTTATTGTAAGGTTTTTAGGATCTATAATACCTTTTGTAACCATTCCTCTGGCAATTGAAGAACCAAGGTTTCCTGCGCCAATAATTGCAATTCTTTTGTTTATCATTGTTAGTCTCTTTACTAAATTTTCTGATGCAAAGTAATATCATTTTTATATGATAAATTGTTATTACAGATTATTCATTGCTGATATATTACGTACGAATGTTTATAATTGATAAGAAATATTTTTTGGCATGTAAATTGATATTTTGTGTTGATTTAATTAATAATTGCGGGATAACATAATTAATTGTTATTTTGTAAGAGCCTATATTGTTTAACCTTAACTATGAGAACAATGAGAAATTTTAAGAGACTATCTACATTGGCAATACTTATATTGTCGGTTATGTTTATAACCTCATGTAAGAAGTCAATATTGAGTGATATGGTTATTACAGACCCTTCAATAGTGAAGGTTTCTGTTAAGATATATCAGAACGAGAAAGCAGATAAAGAGGTAGCTGTAGTATTACGCGATGGTAATAATCATACTATTGAGCTTAAGAATGGTTCTGTAGTTGTTAATGGTAGAGTAGCAGCATTTCAGCATACAAAGATTAACCCAACGCTTGAGAGAGGGTATGTGATAAAACCTTTTGATTATGAAGACTCTTTTTATGTACTGATAAACCTTAACGATGACGATAGTTACTCATTCTCTGTTGATGCACAGAACGGATTTCCGGGTTTTTACAGAGACGAACCACTATCAGGTTCAGAACTATATTATGATGGGAACTATATAAACAAAGATTTCTATATCTATAATAAGTACTTTATGAATGACAGAGTACGTATAGTTTACAGAATATTAAAACCTAAATCATAGATAAATAAAAAAGCGACTTTAGTCGCTTTTTTTATATGTTACGTTGTCTTATTGCTTCGTAAATTAGAACAGATGCTGCGGCAGATACATTAAGAGATTCAATGTTTCCGTATATAGGAATCTTAACCATCTTATCTGTTATTCTTAGTATATCAGATGATATTCCGGACTCTTCAGATCCCATTATAATAGCTGTAGGGACAACCATATCTGTTGTATAATAGTTATCAGTTGCCTTTTCTGTTGCAGCAACAAGCTGTATACCAGAATCTTTAAGGAAATGAAGTGTCTTATTCAGGTTCTTTGTTCTGCACACCTTGATGTGGTGTAGTGCACCTGCCGATGTCTTTACAGCGTCTGCATTTATCTGTGCAGCACCTTTTTCTGGTATTATTATGGCATCAACGCCGGCGCATTCAGCTGAACGTGTAATAGCACCAAAGTTTCTAACATCAGAAACTCTGTCAAGAACCATTATGAGAGGAGTTTTTCCATCCTCATACAATATAGGTATAACATCTTCTGGGTTATGAAAGCTTACAGGCGATATAAACGCAACCACTCCCTGGTGATTTTTGCGTGTAACCCTGTTTATTCTCTCAATAGGAACATACTGAACAGGTATCTGCAGTGCCTTAACCTCTTCTAATAACTCTGCAATAAGCTCACCTTGCAAACCTTTTTTTATTAATATTTTATCAATCTCTTTATCTGAGCGTATTGCTTCAATAACGGCTCTGATACCAAACAGGAAATCCTTGCTCATATATGTTATATTTTTATCAGGCTGCAAAGGTAACTGTTTTTTGCACTTCTCAAATTCAATAGTTTATAAATTAATATATAGTATCTAAAAACAAAACCGGACTCCTCTAATCTGAATATTAGAGTGTGTCCGGTTCTGAAATTATGGAAGAATTTTCATCTTAACTACCATTGCCCTTGGTTGCTAATAAAAAGTTATTTAAGCAGAGATGTGTTGCAATATCTTTTTTTGATATAACAGGATGTAGTGCAGGGAACCCCCGAGGATAAATCATGGAAAAATAATTGCACTACCCTGTTTATATCATTACCATCATCAACTATCAAAAAAATATCGCGCTATTATGCCGAAACTATTATTAAACTATAACACAGAGTCTGTATTTACTACATCCTCAAAGCTCTGCCTTAATAACTCTAAATTATTATTGTTAACCTTTATTATATTATCTCTTTTAATAAGTCTGCATAAGTTACTCTTCATCTTTTCAAGATTATTATCTTCAATAAATCTGAATAACGATTCGGTGAACTTTCTTGTTTTTATCACCTCTTTTGAGACCTCCTGATTAAAACTGTTACATATTGCACTATGAATCTTTATTAAATTCTGAACTGATAACTTTGTTACCTCCTCAAAGAACTCCTTCTCTGTAATATTCAGATTATTTGTATCTACAGAACTCATATAGCTTATGTTTTTTGTTCTGGAAACAAATGTATAGCTTTATCCTTTCTAGAGGTAAACAGTATTTTTGCTTTTTACGATGTCTAAATATTGTTATGTAATGTTTATGATGTTGTAAATAAGTGTGTTTTAATTAATGATAATTAATATTTTTTACGATGGCCAGCGAACAAACTGATAATCTGTTTAAGCTTGTTAAATCTCTTACAAAGGCTGAAAAGAGGAGCTTTAAGCTCTATGCAAAACGTCTTTCGGCAGGAGAAAACAGTAAATTTATAAGGCTGTTTGATGTATTGGATAAACAACAGATTTATGATGAAGCTCTACTTCTTAAGAAAGCAACAGAGATAAAGCCATCACAATTATCAAATATTAAAGCACACCTTTACAAGAGTATACTCGTTAGTCTACATCTTAATAATCAGAATAATGATGTAGATATAACCTTGCATCAACAACTGGATTATGCAAAAATACTTTACAATAGAGGACTATACAGGCAAAGTCTGAAGATATTAGAAAAGGCAAAGACGGTAGCAGAGAGTAGTTGTAGAGATTTTATCAGATATGAGATAATTGAGTTTGAGAAACTGATAGAGTCACAATATATTACCAATAGTATAAAGGAGAGATCTGAGACACTATCGGTTGAGTCAGATAAGGTGTCAGGAAGTGTACGTAACGTAACCTACTTCTCAAATTTTGCACTTAAACTCTATAGCTTCTATCTACGTATAGGCTATGTGCGTAATGAAAGAGATTATCTTATGGTTGAGAATCTGTATAAATCAACACTCAATAATAAGCCTCATAACCCCGACTCATTTCTTGACAGATTATACTTCTTTCAGGCACACGTTTGGTACAATCTTATTACGCAGGATTTTATTAATGTCTATAAGTATTCGTTAAGCTGGGTTAACATGTTTCAGGAGAATAGTAATATGAGATTTATTCAACCTGATCTATATTTTAAAGGATATGGTAACCTGTTGAACAGCCTCTATTTTATTGGACAGTATGATAAATTTTGTGTTGCTCTGCAAGGGTTAAAGGATTTTGTAAATGATGATAAACTTGCAAAATCATACAACAACAGATTGCTTGGGTTTAAATATCTGTATGAGAATCTTATAAATAAACACTTTCTTGAAGGAACTTTCAGAGATGGAGTTAAGCTTATTCCTGAAATAGAGAAACAACTTGAAGAGCTAAGATATCATATTGATATTCACTGGGAGATAATAATACACTATAAGATAGCGTGTCTCTATTTTGGTGCAGATGAACATCGTTTGGCGCTAAGGTATCTGAATAAGATAATTAATGTTAAAGACGATAATGTTAACCGCGATATTCAGTCGTTTGCACGTATTCTTGCGCTAATTAGTTATTATGAGCTTGGCGATGTTGATTTCCTTGACCATCAGATACGATCTGTATATCGTTTTCTTTTACAGCAGAAAGATCTGTATAAGGTGCAGAAGATTATTATTAAGTTCCTGAAATCGTTGCCATACCTGTCGGTTAGCGAGGCTAATAATAAAATCCTTGAGCATATTGATATTCTTAAAAAACTGCAACAAGACAGATTTGAGAAACGTCCGTTCTTATATCTTGATTTTGTTTCATGGCTAGAGAGTAAGATACAGAATTGTACTGTAGAGGAGGTGATAGGCGAAAAATGGAATAACTCAGTAAAGAGAATATTTCTGAGTAGAGATTAACACAATGATACAGGACCATTATGATTATGGCCCTGTATCTGAATTAAACATGTACCATTTAAGTGCATGAGTAATTTCTGAATATTATTACTGAACAGCTTTATATGCATCAATATTACCATATCCGTAATTATCGTCGCGATTAGGATAGAGATCAGAGGCAAGTTTTAGCTTAGAGATAATCTGATTACGACTGTATGAAGGATAACGTTCCCAAACCAATGCTGCAATACCGGCAACCATTGAGGTGGAGATAGATGAACCTCCAATATATTGTCTCTGATTACTGTAGTAACCTAATGTTGGGGATGTTCTTGATTTATCACTGTCTCTCTCCATAATTACTGTAAAATCAACCTCTTTACCGTAATGATTTACTTCGCCGTGTTGGTATCCCGGGCCATCTGTAACGCCTGTTATAGCTACAGTCTCTTTCATATTCGCAGGGAATGTTACACCTGCCCATGTAGTGAATTGTGTAGATGTTCCGGCAGCAACAAACATAAGTTTACCTTTTGAGTAAGCATACTTTATGGCATCAGATATCTTACCAATATTTATTATGTGGCCTATCGACATAGATATAATCTTAATATCGCTACGATTAGCAATCTCTGTAAGAGCTTTTGCTACACCTCTCTGCTCTTGATATCCGTTTAATACAACATCAGATGTTCCTCTGTACGAAACTAGATTACAGTTATAAGCCACACCAACAGGTAAACCCTGATTGTTTCTTGGGCTTGCAATGTTTCCTGACATTGAAGTACCATGACTGCACTTATCATTTGGGCCATCGTAATCTGTTGACCACGGATTCCATGAACTTGTGTAAGTTCCGTACTTCTCTATAGTACGTCCTGATGAGTAACCATTGTTAAACAGACTGCCTAATAGTGGTTGATACTCTGATATACCTGTATCTATAACAGCAACTGTTACGCCTTGTCCGGTGCTTAACAGCCATGCATCGCTAATACGATTTATATCATATGCCCATGACACAAAACAGTTTGGCTCAATTAACCTATGATCTGTTGCAAGAACGGTTTCACCAGCTTTATTACAACCGCTTGAACTTCTTGTTGTCTGTTCTGAGGAGTATGTATATCCCGCAGGCTCAATGTATCTTACAATATCACTTGCTCTAAGCTGCTTTATTGTCTCTACAGATTTTACTTTTAAATCTACAAAATTCAGGTTTTCACCTTCGTCAATTACAAAGTTGTTGTTCTTTGTTGTGCGCCCTAAATCCTCATATTTTCTTACAATGTCTATAACACTGGTTTTGTAATCAGATTTAGATCTGCCGGGTTTGTTGTAAGCTTCTGATCCGTAACCAATAGTAAGGATATTGTCATTTACCTGAAGAGCACTCCATAACATTATATCACTGGCATCGTTCCAGTTGAAATACCCTTTTTTGTTAAGCTCAGCACGTATCTGCATATCAATCTGTGCTTTGCTCATCTGTTTAACTACCTGATTATTCTGATTCTGAACTGTAATGGGGTTTTCTTTTGTGCAACTTGAAATTGTTAATAACAAAATAGTGATTAACAAAAGATTAGTTCGTCTCATTTTAATATAGTTTAAAGCAAGGATAGCACGCATGTATGCTATCCAAGTAATACTTGGTACGGACATGCCCGGTTTATAAAAGTTTATTCTTTGACAAAATAGTGATAAATACCGTTGAGTATATGTTTTATTTGTAAATAAATTATAATTTTTTATAATCCGGGTGCTATATGTCAATAAATCAGTATATGTACTTTTAAATATTTAGACATGTTTAACTGAATAAATGGTTGTATTAACGTTTAAAACGGATTGTTTTGTTATATCAGTATTAAATTAATAGTACTGTTATCTGTTTTTTGGCTTTATAAGTTTCTTAAGTAGGCATTTTTAAATTTGTATTTAATCTCTATACCTGCTCTGGAACTAATTTTTGACCCCTTTATATTTCTGGTATTTACCTTTTCAGGAGAATCAGAAGCATCAGACTGTATATACAGTTAGAATGTGCCTAGGTCTCCTAACTCAACATTGTAATTTTCTCTTAACAGATCTGATAACTCCTCAACAAGAGCCTACAGTGCTGCATATATATCAGCTCTGTTAAGAATACACTTTCTGGCTATTCGCTCAGATATTCCTGTTAAATTTATCTTGTTACGTGATCTTACACGGGGCGTAATATTTGTATTTACCATTCTTTACTTCAGGTTCCGATACCTTTACAGATTTGTAATATATAGTCTAATCTATACTATTAATTAAGTATAAGTTAGATGGCTTTAAATTATAAAAAGATATTTTTACGCGCGTAAAAAACATTTTCTACCAGCGTAATAATAAATTTCTATGCGCGTAAAAAACTATATTTTATGCCCATAGAAAAATAATATCATTGTTACTTGTTGGTTAATTGTAAGTTAAAAGATAAATCAGATCTAAACATATGTATATAAATTATTATAGACTAGATTCAACAGCAAATCAGAGTATAACAGGAGTATATCCGCAAATAAGATTAAGAGGAGGTGTATTTGATAACTGTAAAGTACCTGATTATAAAAAGGTAACTGCACAAGAATTATTGCCGGAAACAACAGATCTTAATGATTTTATTTACTCACCGGGTATGATTAAAACAGATATTATTAGTTCAGATATCTTAAGTGAAAGTAAAGGGCTTTTTGTAAATGAAAAGACAAAAGAAATTCTGGAAAAATATAGTAATGAGTATATAAAATTTATACCACTTAAAATTAGTGATGATTCATGGTATTTTTGCAGTTGGTTAGTTCATTTGATAATATAGACTATTCCAAATCGGTATTTATAGACAGGGTTAACGGAAACAGAGAAGAGAAATTGAACTCCTATGAAAATTTTTGTGTAAGATTAGGAGAAACATATATTGATGCAAAGATTGTAGCTATTAACAGAAAATTAGATATGTTTAGAATACCTTTTTCTACTAATATAATAATATCAGAAACTGTTAAGAGAGACTTAGAAGATAACAGTGTTAAAGGAATAGAGGTTAGTCCGTTTAATCTTTATGAACTACAGTAGTTTGTTGTATTCTGCCAATTTGTTTCATTAAACTAATTGGCAGAATACTATATTAGTTTATATACTATCTTTTTTAGTTTCAATATCTTCAGCTTCAATAAGCAGGTTTTCCCAAAGTTCCATCTCGCTGTTTAACATATCTTTTTTGTCCTGATAACACTTATAGAACTCAGCGTGATCGTCAACCTTATTCTCAGCCAACTCATTGTCCATATTAGCTATCTCCTCTTCAAGGTCAGATATGTTTTTTTCTGCGGTTTCTATCTGTTTACGAATCTTTCTTAACTGCTTCTCAAGCTCTTTACGCTCAAGGTAATTAATCTTATTACTTGAATCCTCTTTCTCTTTTTTAGCCGATTTTGTATCAGCTCTAAGGTTAAGATCGTCCGGATTCTCTATATTACACTTCTCAAGAAAATGCTCAATACCTCCAAGATACTCCTTAATACCTTTATTCTTGAACTCATATACAATATCTGTTAATCCTGTCAGGAACTCCCTATCGTGCGATACCAGTATAATTGTTCCTTCGTAGTGATGAAGAGCATTCTTTAAGATATCTTTGGTTGTCATATCAAGATGGTTAGTAGGCTCATCAAGAACCAACATATTGTAGGGTTGCAGCATAAGCTTTACCAAAGCCAGACGAGTCTTCTCCCCTCCGGAAAGTACCTTAACTTTTTTATCAATATCTTCACCCTTAAAAAGAAAAGCACCAAGAATATCTCTAATCTTAGTTCGTATGTCGCCAACAGCAACTTTATCAATAGTGTCAAAAACAGTTATGTTCTCGTCAAGCAATTCGTCCTGATTCTGTGCAAAATAACCAATCTCAACATTATGTCCTACTTTACATTCGCCTGTATAATCCAGTTCGCCAACAACAACCTTTGACAGGGTAGATTTTCCTTCGCCATTTTTACCAACAAAAGCTATACGTTTTCCTCTCTCAACGGTAAGATCAATATTCTTTAAAACCTCTCTATCACCATAGTTTTTATCAAGTCCTTTTATCTCTAAAGCAATATTGCCTGATCTTGGAGGTGTAGCAAAACGTATGTTTATAGCGTCCTTCTCAATCTCATCAATCTCTATTCTCTCTATCTTTTCAAGCTGTTTAATTCTTGATTGTACCTGTACTGCTTTAGTGGCTTTATATCTGAATCTTTCAATAAAAGCTTCAGTTTCCTCAATCATCTTCTGCTGATTGTTATATGCGGCAATCTGTTGTTCGCGTCTCTCATTACGTAACTCTACAAACCTACTGTAGTTTGTTTTATAGTCGTATGTCTTTTTGGCAACAATCTCAATTGTACGGTTTGTAACATTGTCAAGGAAAGCACGGTCGTGCGATACCAAAACAACTGCACCGGAATAGTTAGACAAAAACTTCTCTAACCACTGTATAGATATAATATCAAGGTGATTGGTAGGCTCATCTAGAAGCAGAACATCAGGTTTGCTTAAGAGTAGCTTTGCAAGTTCAATACGCATTCGCCATCCACCGCTGAACTCAGATGTCTGTCTGGTGAAATCCTCATCTTTAAAACCAAGACCTTTAAGGGTCTGTTCTAGTTGTGCTTCAATTTGTGTTGAGCCTAACATCTGTAGTCGTTCATTGGCATCAGCCAGCTTCTCAGCCAGTTTCAAATAGCTTTCGCTCTCATAATCGGTTCTCTCAGCCAGCTCTATACCAAGCTTATCAACATCATCTTTTAGTCTTAGAACCTCATCAAATGCCAGTTTAGCTTCTTCTGCAACAGTACGTCCGTTAACCAATCTCATCTGCTGTGGCAGATAACCAATTAGTATATCTGATGTACCACTTAGTCTACCCTCAGAAGGTTCCTGTTGTTTTGCAAGAATTTTAAGCAGGGTAGATTTACCGGCTCCGTTTTTTCCTACAAGACCAATCCTGTCTTTTTTATTTATCAGAAAAGATACCTTGCTAAACAGTTCAAAACCTCCGAATTGTACTGAAATATTGTCTACAGAAAGCATAACTACATTGTTTTTTCGCAAAGATAATATTTACGATATATGATTTTAGTTTTTAATTATAAAATATTTGTCTGTAAATAAATAGAGTGTTATACTCAATACTGGTTGCTTATACATATTGATTTTACTATTTTTATTTATGAAAGATAATCCAGCGGGTAATATTCTGAGATTCACATTTGCTTTATCTGTAGTATAAAACATCTGCAAACAGTATGTTTAAAGGGGATTATAACAACTGGAATATTAAGAAAACTTAGGAACATTTAAAATAAAACCGTAGCAAAAGGAAAATATTAAACTTATGAAGAGAATATTTATACCAATTATTATTGCCACTCTGACTATTGTTGGTTGCAACAGAGCCGATTTTAGTGATATTGAGAGTGGTGTTACTATTCAACTGGCAGATTACAGAGCAGAGAGTTATAAAAATGTAAAGTATAATCTCAGGTTTGATATACCTAAGAGTATTGACGATAAGATAGAGGCAGTGCTTAATGTTGAGTATAATATGATTAATAAAGGCGATATTATACTTGATTTTAAATCGGATAGTTCATCGGTTAAATCTGTTAAATGTAATAATCTGGATGTAGATTATAGATTTGTTAATAACCATATTATTATAGATGAACAGTATGCTAATAAAGGTAGCAATAGTGTAAATATAACCTTTGTGGCAGGCGATATGTCGCTTAACAGAAATAAGGACTATATGTATACACTGTTTGTTCCGGACAGAGCTTCAACAGCATTTCCGTGCTTTGATCAGCCCGATATTAAAGCAAACTTTAATCTGGAGTTGAATGTGCCTAAGAGTTGGAGGGCAGTTTCAAATGCACCACTTGATACTATTGTAGACAATGGTAAAAAGGATATGTATCATTTTAAAGAGACACGAAAGATGAGTACATATCTGTTCTCTTTTGTTGTAGGAGAGTTTGATACGTTAAATATGCGCTGTGGCGACAGAGATGTTGTTCTGTACCACCGAGTAAAAGATAACGACAAGCTGGTATCTAATGTACAGGAGATATGTAGACTTATAACAGAATCTGTGAACTATATAGAGGATTATACTACCGTACCTTATCCGTTTCAGAAATACGATCTTGTTGCAATACCATCGTTTCAGTATGGCGGAATGGAGCATCCGGGTAACATATATTACAGAGAATCTAAGATATTCCTGAACAATAATGCCACACAAAAAGAGGAGATGGCACGTGCAAATCTTATTGCACATGAAACTGCTCATATCTGGTTTGGAGATCTTGTTACAATGAAGTGGTTCAATGAAGTGTGGCTAAAGGAGGTTTTTGCAAACTTTATTGCCGATAAAATTACGCGTCAGGCATTTCCAATGATTAACTTCAGACTAAATTTCCTGTTATCACACTTCCCTAAATCGTATAGCGAAGACAGAACAAAAGGAGCAAACCCGGTAACAACACCGCTTGATAACCTGAATAATGCAGGATCGGTATACGGAAATATTATTTATCATAAGGCTCCTATTATAATGCAGCAGTTAGAGTTTCTAATAGGGTACGATCTGTTTAGAGATGGTGTACAAGAGTATGTAAAGCAATATAGTTTTGGTAATGCTACATTTAACGATCTTATAGAGATTCTTGATGAGAGATCGCTTGATAATCTGGTTAAATGGAGCGATAGCTGGGTGTACAGAGCTGGAATGCCAGAGATAGATATCTCAACATCGCCATCGGACTCTGTTGTAAAAGTATCGCTTATTGGTGACTATAAGAAAAAGCATATGTGGCCACAGAGTATGAAGTTCTCATTCTTAAATGTTAACTATCCGGATACATTGGTATTCTTCTCAGGAAAAGAGGTTTCGGTTCCTGTTAAACTGAGTAATTGTCAGGTATGTTTACCAAACAGCGATGGTATTGCATACGGATACTTTAAGCTTGACAGCTGTGCTTTAGCATATCTGTGCGATAATGTATACAAAACCAGAGATGATCTTCAACGTTCTGTAATGTGGCTTGATATATGGGAGAACTATTTGAACGGGAATGTAGATAATAATATGATGATGACTACATTCTTGAACTCAATTAAAACGGAAGATAATCCTCTTATGTTTGCAAATATTGCAAGTTACTTTAAGACATTCTGGTGGTTATTTACAGATAATAACACAAGAACGGCAGAGGCTGACAATCTTGAACAGATGCTTATGAACAGAGTAAGAACCGAAGAGGGTAAAATAAGAGCATCATTATATAACCTGTTGATAAGTGTATTTATGTCAGACAATACATGGAACCACCTCTATTCAACATGGAGAACTGAGGGTGATCTGTTTGGCTTTAATTTATCAGATAGTGATCTGGAGAAATTATCGTTACAACTGGCACTGATTAAACCAAAGAGGGCAACAGAGATATTGCGTACACAAACACAAAGAATAGATAATATTGATAAGCGCAGAAGATACGAGTTTGTTTCAAAGGCACTTAATGGTGTAAAAGAGAGAAGAGATGAGTTCTTTGCAACATTTGTAAATGAAGAGAACCGTGCTCAGGAGCCGTGGGTTCAGCAAGCAGTGTCGTATCTTAACCATCCGTACAGGTCAGATGAGGCTTTAGAGCGTCTGCCAATGGCATTAGAGCTGTTACAGGAAATTCAGCAAACTGGAGACATATTCTTCCCTAAAGGATGGTTATTATCTGTATATAGCGGATTATGGCAACAAGAGGCTATTGATATTACCGAAAGATTTCTTGAAGCAAATCCGGATTATCCGCTACATCTGAAACGAAAAATATTACAAGCATCAGATATAACAGAGCGATCGGCTAAAATAAGAGACAAGTTTTAATTTTTTAACAGATAGTTGACAAATTATTGAACAAAGAAATTTATCTTCGTAGTTTGAAAAATATTAAAGAATTAATAATGATATTGACAGAGCTTAACTCTCTGTTAATTAAAACAATTTAAATATGAAAATAACTAAATTATTAGCTTTAGGTGCTGTATCTGCATTAATCCTTAGCTCGTGTTCAATGAATTCTGGTGCTGATGTATCAAGTGTTGAGGTTACAACAAAACTTGACTCAATGAGTTATGCTATTGGGGTATCAATCTCTGGTGGTTTTAAGCAGAGTATGATTGATTCTGTTAATGCTGAGGCTTTGGCAAAAGGTATCAAAGATAATATGAGTGATACTGACGAGATAGTATTTACAGAGCAGGAAGCTAACCAGTTTCTGCAGAAGTACTTTATGGAGAAGAGAGAAGAAGAGGGAATGAAAAATAAAGTTGCCAGCGAAAAGTTCCTTGCAGATAATAAAACAAGAGAAGGCGTTCAGACTACTCCTAGTGGACTTCAGTATGAGATTATTACAGAGGGTAATGGTGCAATACCAACAGCAACCGATGTAGTTAAAGTACACTATGTAGGAACAAGAATTGATGGGACACAGTTTGACAGCTCAATTGAGCGTGGTGAGCCGATAGAGTTTCCTCTTAACGGAGTTATTAAAGGATGGACAGAAGGACTTCAGCTTATGAAAGTTGGATCAAAATATAAGTTCTTTATCCCTTCTGAGCTTGCATATGGTGCAAACCCACGTCCGGGAGTTATTCAACCTCATGATGCTCTTGTATTTGAGGTAGAGCTTCTTGATATTGTTAAGGCAGAGGAGAAAAAGTAAGAAGAGCTATAATTTATAGCCACGGATATTGTTATATATTAAAATAATATAAGTATGAAAAAAGCAGAGATTATTACAGAGAAAGGTACTATGCTGGTAGAATTTTACGATCAGGATGCACCAAATACTGTTGATAACTTTATTAAGTTATCGCTGGAAGGCTTTTATAACGGACTTACGTTTCATCGTGTAATTCCTGATTTTGTTATTCAGGGTGGTTGTCCTGACGGAACAGGAGCAGGTGGTCCGGGATATAGTATACCTTGTGAGCTTGATGGAGATAACCAGTATCATGATAAAGGAGTTCTTTCTATGGCACATGCAGGAAGAGATACAGGTGGATCTCAGTTTTTTATCTGTCATAGTAGAGCAAATACTTCTCATCTTGATCGTCATCATACATGTTTTGGTAAAGTTGTTGACGGACTTGATGTTATTGATGATATTCGTCAGGGCGATAAGATTGTTGAGATAAAAGTTCTTGACTAAAGGACTGGTATCTGATAAGATATAGTGAAGGGATTGTCTGAGTAAGGCAATCCCTTCTGTTTTTATATGGCTTGATGCATGATATATGTATATTAATATGGTTTCAGATATTGTTCGGAATCAAGTAAAACATTGTAATTGGTCATTGAAATTTTTAGGGTTAAAGTTTCAGGAATAGATTTAATCAGATTCTTGTAGTTAAACCTTAAGCAGAATTTTATAGTCTGTTGTAATGAAGTATATTCGTATTTTAAATTTAATAAATTAATAGAGACTTATGAAGAAGTTATGTTTCTCGATTTGTGCAATGTTGTTAACCCTTATGGTTACTGCGCAAGAGAGCACACAGTGGTTCCGTTATTCGGCAATATCGCCGGACGGACAGACTATTGCTTTTACATATAAAGGCGATATTTATACAGTGCCGGTTAATGGTGGTCAGGCAACACCTTTAACTTATCATAAGGCATATGATTTTATGCCGGTTTGGAGTAACAACGGAAAGACAATAAGTTTTGCTTCTGATCGTCATGGTAACTTTGATATCTTTGTTGTAGATGTTAAAGGTGGAGAACCTACGCGTTTAACATACCACTCAGCATCAGAGTATCCTTATACATTCTCTTCTGACGATAAAAAGGTGATCTTTGGCGGTCAGCGTATGGATATTGCAAACCATCGTCAATACCCTACAGGATCGCAGCCTGAGTTATATGAGGTTGCTGTTACAGGTAGTCGTGTAGACCAGGTTTGGACAATACCTGCAGAGGATGTTCAGATGAACAAAGCTGGTGATATAATGGTATATCACGATAAAAAAGGTGGTGAAGATACGTTCCGTAAGCACCACAAATCGGCTATTACACGTGACCTTTGGATATTTGATACAAAGACAGGTGAGCACAAAATGATTACCGATTTCTATGGAGAGGATCGTACTCCGGTATTCTCACCAGACGAGAAGAGTCTTTACTACCTTAGTGAGAAGAGCGGGACATTTAATGTTCATAAGCTGGATATAAATAATCCAAAAAACGCTGTTCAGGTATCTGACTTTAAAAAACATCCGGTGCGTTTTCTTACAGCATCAGATAACGGAACACTATGCTACTCATTTGATGGTGAACTTTATACTCAGAAAGAGGGGCAGGAGCCGGTAAAGGTTAATATAACTATAAACACAGCACGCAAAGCAAACGATAAACTAATTATGTCGTTAAGCGGACGTATCAGCGAGATGGATATCTCTCCTGATGGAAAAGAGGTTGTTTATGTGGTAAGAGGCGAGGTGTTTGTTTCGTCAGTAGAGGGTAAATTTACTAAGCGTATTACAAACACTGCTGCACAAGAGAAATTTGTAAGCTTTACAAAAGATGGTAAGGGTATTATTTATGCAAGTGAGCGTAATGCAAAATGGAGCATATTTAAAACAACAAAAGTACGTAAAGAGGAGCCATATTTCTATGCATCAACACTGCTTAAAGAGGAGCCTGTAATAGATAACGAGAACGATAACTACGAGCCAAAATATTCGCCAGATGGTAAAGAGCTTGCATTTATCGAGAACAGAACTACACTTAAGGTTCTTAATCTAAAAACTAAGAAAACACGCACATTGCTTACTCCACGTGAGCTTTACTATATGAGAGATGGCGATCAGTACTTTAGCTGGAGTCCGGATAGCAAGTGGATACTTGCAGAGCACTCACCGGTAATGGCTAATACAGAGGTTGTACTTCTTGCTGCAGACGGATCAAAGAAGATGATAAACCTTACTGAGAGCGGATATGGCGACTACTCACCTGTATGGGCAAATGGTGGTAAGCAGATAATGTGGTTTAGCGACAGAGATGGTATGCGCAGTTACGCAAATAGCGGATCGAGACAGATGGATGTTTATACTATGTTTATGACTCAGGAGAGCTGGGACAAATATAATATGAGCAAAGACGATTATGCTCTTTGGAAAGATATTCAGAAGAAGCAGAAAGAGGCTAAGAAGAAGGCTGATGCTAAAGACAAGAAAAAGAAGAAGAAAAAAGATAACAAGAAGAAAGATGTTAAAAAGAAATCGTTAGAGTTTGACTGGGACGGAATGCGTGATAGAAAAGCAAGACTTACTATCCACTCATCTAAACTTGGCGATGCACTTCTATCTAAAGATGGAGAGACTCTTTTCTATCTTGCAAGATTTGAAGGTGGATATAATATCTGGAAAACAAACCTTAGAACAAAAGAGACAAAGATGTTTGTTAAGCTTGGTACTCGTTCAGGAGGCATGATGTGGGATAAGAAGAAAGAGAATATCTTTATTCTTTCAAACGGACGTATCTCAAAAATCAACTCAAAATCTAAAAAGCGTAGCTCAATATCAACAAGAGGAGAACTTACAATAGATCTTACAGCTGAGCGTAAACATATGTTTGATCATGTATGGAAACGTAATAAAGAGATGTTCTATATCTCAGATTACCACGGAGCAGATTGGAATGCTTTAAGAGCAACATATGAGGCAAAACTACCTTCTGTTGGTAACGATTTTGAATTTGCTGAGCTTCTTTCAGAGATGTTAGGAGAACTTAATGTATCGCACAGTGGTGCTCGTTACAGAGGTTACGATCCAAATGGCGACCGTACAGCATCATTAGGTATATTCTTTGATTATGATTACAAAGGCGATGGTATTAAGATAACAGAGATTATTAAAGGAGGACCACTTGATAAGAAGAGTATTAAGGTTAAGCCGGGAATGATTATTAAGGAGATTGACGGTGTACTTATTTCAGCAAATGCTGATTATGCTAAATACCTTAACCGCAAATCAGGAAAGTTCACATCATTAAAGATTTACGATCCTTCAACAAAGAAAGAGGAGTATATTACAATTAAACCAATCTCACTTGGAAGAGAGAGAGGATTACTATACAGACGTTGGGTTAAAAAGAACGAAGAAGAGGTTGAACGTTTGAGTAACGGAAAAATTGGTTATATTCACCTGCCGGGAATGAACGACGGAAGATACCGTAATGCATATGAAAATGCAATGGGTAAATACCACGATAAAGAGGGTCTTATTGTTGATACCCGTTTTAATGGTGGTGGAGACCTTGTTGCAGACCTTGCAATGTTCCTTACCGGAGAGAAATTTATTGATTATGCAATAGAGAGCAGATCAATAGGATATGAGCCGGGTTACAGATGGACAAAACCAACTGTGGCGATGGCAAACGAGGCCAATTATAGCGACGGACACTGCTTTGCATGTGCGTACAAAGATCTTGGAATAGGAAAACTTGTAGGTATGCCTGTTCCCGGAACATGTAGTTTTGCAGGATGGGAAATGTTGCAGAACGGAAAAGTACTTTGGGGATCTATTCCTGTAAGTGCTAAGAATAAGGCCGGAGAGTGGTTAGAGAATAACGAAACAGTGCCGGATGTTCAGGTTAAGAATATGCCAAAAACTATTGTTAACGGAACTGACGAGCAACTTGAAAAGGCAATTGCCGAAATATTAAAAATGACTAAGTAAGAGTACTACGAACTCTTAGCCGAGGCCTCCCTGAACAGGAGGCCTCATTTTTTATATAGCGATTTGTATTTGTAACCTGTTTATATGCCCTTTTATAAATTTTTTTATTATAAAAGACGATGAAATTTATGATAAGAATAGACAGTTGACTATAAGACCAAAAAAAGTAAAGTGCAGTACTACAGTAACTGTTGTTTGAGAGGTGATTAATAAGTAACAGAAATTAATTGATATCAGATTTGATTGACTGTCTATTTTAGGATTACTTTATTATATTTACATAGTACTGTAAAAAATATGGCAGCTATATGTCTATATTCTGATTTGCATATTTAATAATCACAATTTTAAAAGTGCAGATAGTAGTTATAAATTTGTAATTAGCACTAAAAAAAATGCAGTTACAATTTCTAAAAAAAATATTATGTGACTATATTTTTTGAATTGTGTTTGCAAAAAAAATATCCCTAACTTCAGTTTAATATGTTTTGTCTGCAACTTTTTATAAAGCTTCTGCAAATTTCGTTGCTGTAAATATAAATTAATATGTGTTGATTTAAAACTATTAATTGCTGAATACATTTTTAAAACTGTGTCTGCAAAAAAATGATTGTTGTTTGCAAATATCTTAAGTTATGTCTGCATATTTTGAAATGCGTCTGCAAATTTTGCTATTCTGACTCTATATTAGAGTACTTTAAATCTGTTATTATTAAGATTGTTTATAGCGTGAGGCTTCTGAAGATTTGTAATAACTGTAGAAACAGATTGTTTAGAGAGGAATCTAAATATTAGTATTCCTGACTTATTATTGCGGTATAAAATAAAAAAACCGCCCTTAACTTAATAAGGACGGCTCTGAATATCTTTAAAACAACCTGTTGATTACTTCAACGGAAGAATTTGACGTCCGTAAACAGACTCAAATAGTTGTGCCATTGCCATGTAAACAGCTATAGAACCACAAATAACACCTTCAATACCAGCAATTGTATGAACAAGGTGACTTCCTGTAAAGTTTGCAATTGCTAAAAGAGCAAAAAGCAGAACTACAGTACCAAAAAGAACAGCCATCATCTTACCAAGCTTAAGTGTAGCTACAAAGAATCCTAGTGAAAGAACGCCCCAAACAGTAAGATAGTAACCCATTGCTACTTTAGAAGGAGCTTCTCCAAGTCCCATCTTTGGCATAATCATTAGGAATACAAGAGTTAACCAGAATGTTCCGTACGATGTAAATGCCATTGTACCAAACATGTTGTTTTTCTTCCACTCCATTTTACCAACGTAAACCTGAACAAGACCACCCATAAAGATTCCCATTGCAAGAATCATTGTGTCAAGACCAAATAGTCCTGCGTTATGCAGGTTAAGCAAGATTGTTGTTAATCCAAACCCGCAAAGACCTAGTGGTCCCGGATTAGCTGTTGTGTCCTTCTTTACAAAGGTTGTTGTGTTTTCCATTTCGTTTTCTAGTTATAATATAAATTAGCGGCGCAAAACTATTCTTTTTATCACACAAAACAATAATTATATCTATCATTTATGATAAATGATAAAAAAAACCTGATAATATTATCGTTTTGCCTTTTCAGCAAATTACAATAACATCATCAGATTCTTTATAATAGTAATAACCTTAGTGAACTTATGCTTATAATTAACACTCTTTTTACAGAAAATCAGACAATATAGATACAGAGAATGAGACTATCCGCTACACTTTACACATGTAGTACTACCCGGAACAACCATTAATCTGCCAAATGGTATAGGATTACCGCATCTTGTACAAGTACCAAAAGCAGGATCATCTGTTCTGCTCAGAGCAAAGTTTATACGTTTAAGTTTTGTCTCAGCAGTCCTTAGTGCAGCTTCGTTTATAGATTTGTTGTTTATAGCATCCATACGGCTTACCCTGCCAATTGCATTCTCTGGCGATATAGGCTTTGTAAGTTCCTTTAACTCCTCAATACGTTTCTCAACCTTCTGCTTTTCTGAGTTAAGCTTATTAACTATCTCCTGTTTTTCTGTTTTATTCATAATGTTTTTTATTAGAGTATTAATTGGTTTTAGTGCCTCTCATCATCTGCCTTTTACCTGGAGGTCCCGGAATTCTTTCAATCTCAAAACCTGCTTTAATCAATGCTCTTCTTACATCTCCTTTGGCAGAATAGGTTGTTAATATACCGTTTTTAGATGTGTTTTGTGCAATACTGTTAAATATATCTTCTGTCCACAGATGAGGCTGTTTGTCAGGAGCAAAGGCATCAAAATATATTAGGTTATACTCTGTAGTATGTTTAAATGTAGTAAGATCTTTGTTGTGTTTGGTAATAGTCATTGTATCATCAATAACTGTTGTTGAATCCCATGCAGCACTGTGTAGCTTTCTGAATATGTCTGTGTAATCACTATCCAAAACCTCCGGATAGTTAAGCGCATCAATATGATCCTGCTCAATAGGATACAGCTCTATTGTGTTAAAATGTACCTTTTTGTTATTCTGTTTTGCATATATGTATGTTAGCAGTGCATTTAGCCCGGTGCCAAATCCCGCTTCAAATATTACAATATTATCAGATTTAATATGTTTAAGTCCGGCCTCAATAAATACATGATTGCTCTCCTGTATTGCCCCATGAATAGAGTGGTATTGTTCATCCATCTCCTCAATATATAGTGTGTGCGATCCGTCTTCTGTTTTTATAAGTTTTGGTTTCATATAGTTTATAATTGTTTTGTAATCTATCTAATTGTCAGTTTGAGCAGGATCGAAAACTACACACATTTCGACTCCCGTTCAATGTCACAAAAATAGTGTTATACATTTAATCATTATATTGTGTGAATAACCATTTTCGTACCCAGTTTAATACGACTAATTGCGCATAACTTATATGTAAACAACGCTGCAAATATACTTGGTTTAATTATAAACTTCAGTTGTTTTTAAACTATGGTTATACTGTATATTTTTGTTTAATACGTAACATTTATATAATCTTTTATTGTTTATTAAATAGCATTTGATACATTTATTGTCCGAAAGAGTATTACAATCCGAAAAATCCAATGAATATTCATATTCTTGAAAAAGAGTTCTTTGCCTTATATGGCGAAGGTTCTGTTAATGTATATTTTGCCCCTGGGCGGGTTAATCTTATAGGCGAACATATAGATTATAATGGAGGTGAGGTATTTCCATGTGCAATATCAATGGGTACATACCTGCTTGTTAGAGAACGCAATGATAATAGAGTTAATCTGGCTTCGTTAAATTTCAGTAAAAGAGGTGAGTATGACCTAGAAAGTATATCAAAAGATAGTGACGAATGGGTAAACTATCCGTTAGGAGTTTTTAAACAGTTACAAGCAGAAGGGTATAATTTTGGTGGCGCAGATATGATGTTTTATGGCGATCTGCCAAATGGTGCAGGACTTTCATCATCGGCATCTGTTGAGGTAGTTACAGCTTATGCAATTGCAGATATCTACCAAATAAATATTACAAAAAAAGAGATAGCTTTATTATCTCAAAAGGCAGAAAATGAATTTGTTGGGGTTAATTGCGGCATTATGGATCAGTTTGCTGTGGCCATGTGTAAAGCTAAAAGCGCAATAAGATTAGATTGTAATACGTTGGAATATACATATGTTCCTGCTGAACTTAACGGATGTTCAATTGTAATAGCCAATACCAATAAGAGTAGGGAACTGGCTGATTCAAAATATAATGAACGCCGCAGAGAGTGTGAGATGGCATTGCAGATTATCTCAGAATATGTTCCCGTTGAACATCTGTGCAATATAAGTGTCAGCGATTTTGAATTACATAAACTACACATAGATAATAAACGATTGAGAGACAGAGCCGAGCATGTTATATATGAAAATAACAGGGTTGCTGCTGCATGTAATGTGCTTGTAAATAATGATATAATGGCATTTGGTCAGTTGATGAATGAGAGTCACAACTCATTACGCAACCTGTATGAAGTTACAGGTAGAGAACTTGATATAATGGTTGAGGAGTCGTGCAAGTGTGATGGTGTAGTAGGGTCTAGAATGACCGGTGCGGGTTTTGGCGGGTGCACAGTATCTCTAGTTAAGAGAGATAGTATTGATAGTTTTATAGCAACGGTAAGAAAGAATTATGAATATAGAACAGGTTTAAAACCAGATTTCTATGTTGTTGAACCGGAAGATGGAGTGAAAAAGATAATAACCTGAAAAAACCTAAAATATGAATGGTAACCTGTCTTTATTAGACTATATAATCTTTGCAGCTTATGCTGTATTAATACTTGGAGTAGGTCTCTGGGTATCGCGAGATAAAAAGGGACATCAGAAGAGTGCTGAAGACTATTTTTTGGCAGGTAAATCGTTGCCATGGTGGGCTATAGGAGCATCACTTATTGCGGCAAATATATCGGCAGAGCAGTTTATTGGTATGTCTGGTTCTGGTTTTGCCATAGGACTTGCAATAGCATCATATGAGTGGATGGCTGCATTTACACTTATAATTGTTGGTAAGTATTTTTTACCGGTGTTTATTGAGAAGGGATTATATACTATTCCTGAATTTATAGAGAAGCGTTTTAGTACAAATCTGAAGTCTATTTTAGCAGTATTCTGGATCGCACTGTTTGTTTTTGTAAACCTTACGTCGGTTCTGTATCTGGGGGCAAAAGCTATTGATACAGTTGTTGGTACGGGTGATGGATCAATGATTATATACAGTATAATTGGACTTGCTATGTTTGCTGCTGCATACTCGTTATGGGGCGGTCTGTCTGCTGTTGCATGGACAGATGTAATTCAGGTTGTTCTTCTGATTATAGGAGGGTTGATAACCACATATCTGGCACTTGATAATGTTACGCCAGAGGGTGGTGTAATGGCTGGTCTTAAACATATATATAATGTTGCGCCAGATCATTTTCAGATGATACTTAATAAAGATCATTTAGAATATATAAATCTGCCAGGAATAGCGGTTCTTGTAGGTGGTATGTGGGTTGCTAACCTATATTACTGGGGTTTTAATCAGTATATAATTCAGCGTACACTGGCTGCAAAATCTCTTCGCGAATCGCAAAAGGGGATAATATTCGCGGGTTTCCTTAAGCTTATAGTCCCGCTAATTGTAGTTATTCCGGGTATAATTGCATACGTAATGTATATGTCGCCTGACGGTACTGCAACCATCGATGGTGTTAAGGAGGCATTTGTTTCTGCCGATGGTATAAATAACGATAAAGCCTATCCGTGGCTTATAAGCAGATTTGTTCCGGTTGGTCTTAAAGGACTTGTTCTGGCAGCATTATCGGCAGCTATTGTCTCGTCATTGGCATCTATGTTAAATTCAACAGCCACAATATTTACAATGGATATTTACAGACCATATATTAACAAAAGGGCAACCGATAAGCAAACCGTTAATACCGGGCGTATTACGGCATTTGTGGCAATTGTTGTAGCATGTATAATTGCGCCCAATTTGGGTACATTACCACAAGCATTTCAGTTTATTCAGGAGTATACTGGTATAGTTAGCCCCGGTATATTGGCGGTATTCTTAATGGGACTATTCTGGCGATGGGCAACAAACAGAGCTGCTATAATTGGCGTGGTAATATCTATGTTTATTGCCGGAGGCCTTAAGCTTATCCCGGATTTTCCGTGGATGCACCAAATGATGATAACCTGTGTGGCAACAATGGTTGTTATTGCGTTTGTTAGTTATCTGCAAAACAGATGGATGGTAGATGATAAAGGGATTGCAATAGATCGTAAAACATTTACAACATCCACTGGATTTAATATAGCATCGTATGTTATACTAATTGTGTTAACATTATTATATGTTGTTTTCTGGTAGATGCTGATAATCTGGTATCTGCTTTTAAAAAAATAGAATATGATTTTTACCTTGCTTAGTAGTTAAGCAATATATTTTTTAATAATTTTACACCAACACCCAACTGGCACCAACCAGTTATATTACTATTTATTATGGCAAAAAAAGCTAAAAAAGTAAAACGTAAAGGAAAGAGTAATCATTTAAAGTATCAGAAAGTAAAAAACTGTATCTACGATATGGTTTCGTCAGGAGAGCTTAAAATTGGAGATAAAGCTCCGTCGCTTGTAGATATGAAGGATAATTTCGGAGTATCACGCGACACGGTAATTTTGGCATATAATAACCTGAAAAAAGAGGGGATATTACGTGCTGTATCAGGAAAAGGGTTCTTTGTAGAGAATGTTATTCTTGATAATAGAGAGAAGGTGTTTCTGTTGTTTGATGAGTTAAATAGCTTTAAGGAGACGCTGTACAATGCGTTTATTGAATCTGTAGGCGACGAAGCATCGGTTGATCTGTTCTTTCATAACTTTAGCCAAAAGCAGTTTAACTCGTTGATAGAGGATAATAAGGATAGGTACTCTACCTACATTATTATGCCATCGTATTTTAAGAATACTCGGGAAGTAATTGATACTATTGAATCAAAGAATATAATTATTCTTGATCAGATACAGCCTGACCTGGTAGAGTACCCGGCAATATATCAGAATTTTTATGCCGATACACTTAAAGCACTGGTTAACGGAGCCAGTTATATACGCAAATACAGCAAACTTATAATGGTGCATCCGGGAGGTAAAGAACCAGCTGATAGAGTTGAGGCCTTTGAGTCGTTTTGTGATCAGAATGGGTTTGATAATGAGATTATAGACTCATTAGAGTGTTGTGATCCGCAGAGAGGAGAGTTGTATCTTATAGTATCAGATTCAGATCTTGTATCTCTGATTAAGAAGATGGAAAAATCTGACTATAAAGTAGGCAGAGATATTGGGATAATTTCATATAACGATATGTCATTTAAGGAGATAATATGTGGAGGTATAACTACCATATCAACAAACTTTGCGGCTATGGGAAAACGCCTTGGGCAGATGGTTCTTAAACATGATAAGATACGTATAGAGAATAGTTCTCAATTAATACTTAGAAAATCACTTTAGTACATTAACATAATAACACTATTTTACCATGAGAGCAATAGGTTTAATTTCTGTTATGTGCATATTACTGATATCATGCAAACAGCAAAACAGTTGGGAGAATCAGGATATTACCGGTATTAATAAACTAGAGCCCGTTTCAACATTCTATACATATACTGACAGAGATATGGCAATTGAGGCGGATAAATGGCAATCGCCAGATATACGTTCACTGAATGGTAAATGGAGATTTAATTGGGTTAAGACTCCGGCAGAGCGACCAATGGAGTTCTTTAAAGATAATTTTGATGTTAGTACATGGGATGAGATAACTGTTCCGGCTAATTGGGAGCTAGAAGGTTATGGTGTACCAATATATACAGATGTAGCTTACCCTTTTCCGAGTAATCCGCCCTATATACCGCATTCATATAATCCTGTAGGGTCGTATAAACGAACGTTTACAGTACCTGAAACATGGAATAACCAACATGTGTTTATACATTTTGGAGGGGTGAGGTCTGCATTCTATTTATGGATAAATGGTAGAGAGGTAGGATATAGTCAGGGGAGTAAAACACCTGCAACGTTTGATATCACTTCTTTTCTGAAACCGGGAGAGAATAGTGTGGCTATTCAGGTATACAGATTTAGCGATGGATCGTATCTTGAAGATCAGGATTACTGGAAGATGAGTGGTATTGAGCGCGATGTTTATCTCTATACAAAGAGAGATGTTAGTATATACGATTTGTTTGTACATTCAGGCTTAAGTACCAATTATAAAGATGGAGAGTTATCTGTTGATATAGATATTCGGAATAGAGGTGAAGAGAAATGTCAATATAAATTAAAGGCAGAGTTGATGTATGGAGATGAACCTGTAGCATCAACATATTTTGATAATAGTATTGATATAGGTAAAAAATCTATGGAGGTTTTTAGGGCTGATGTACCGGATGTTCTTAAGTGGAGTGCAGAGACCCCGAATCTGTATAAGCTGATATTAACATTAACAGATAAAGCAACGGGTATTAATGAGATTACATCGGTTAATGTTGGTTTCAGAGAGGTAGAGATAAAGGATAGGCAGCTTCATATTAATGGCATTCCTATTACCATTCGTGGGGTTAACAGACATGAACATCATCCTGTTACCGGGCGTGTGATAACAGTAGAGTCTATGATAGAGGATATTAAGCTTATGAAGCAGTTTAATATTAATGCGGTACGATGCAGCCACTATCCTAATCGTCCGGAGTGGTATAAACTATGCGATATTTATGGCTTATATGTTATAGATGAGGCAAATATTGAAGCACATGGATCTGATCCGTATAATAAAGAGAAGACATTAGCTGATAAACCGGAGTGGCAACATGCATTTGTTGAACGTACACGACGTATGGTTGAACGCGATAAGAATCACCCATCGATAATAGTATGGTCGTTGGGTAACGAGACTGGTTACGGAAGAAACTTTGAGTATACATATAAATGGATTAAAGGTAGAGATGATTCGCGTCCGGTACAGAGTGAGGATGCTGGTAAAAATGGGTTATCAGATATCTACTGCCCTATGTATAAAAAGATTGATCATATTGAGGCCTTTGCCAATAGCGAAGATAAAAGACCTTTGATACTATGTGAGTATGCTCATGCTATGGGAAACAGCGTAGGAAATCTTGTTGATTACTGGAACGTGATGGATAAATATCCACAGTTACAGGGAGGATTCATCTGGGATTGGGTAGATCAGACCTTTGAGAAACGCAACGAAAATGGTGATAAGATTTGGGCATATGGTGGCGACATGGGCATTGATCTGGTTCCAAACGACTCGAACTTCTGTGCAAACGGACTTGTTACAGCTTCGCGTAAACCTAATCCGCATATATGGGAGGTTAAGAAGATATATCAACCAATTAGGTTTAGTAATTTTAGTTATGAAGGTAAAAGTGTTGATATCACTAACAGATATGACTTTATAAGTACCGATAATCTGAAGTTCAGATGGCATATAAAGGCTGATGGGAGAGAGGTCTCAAAAGGAGAGATTGCTGATGTTATTATTCATTCACATGATACCAGACAATTCACGCTTAAAATTCCGCATGCTGATATTAGCAGTAATATAGCAACCTATATTACTATTGAGGCTTTTAGTGAGAACGGAGTTGTTGCCTGGGAGCAGTTTCGGGTTGGGACAAAGCAATCGGCAAAATCATATAAGCCCAATGGAATAAGAAATATTGGTATTATAGAACAGGATAATGAGATACGATTAAAGCTTACAAATGGAGAGGTTGTGTTCAGTAAAAAGAGTGGCGAGATAGAGTCGTTTATATTTAAAGGAGAAGAGTATATAAGAACAGGACTTAAACCAAACTTCTGGCGAGCATCAACAGATAACGATCTGGGTAATGGTATGCCTTACAGGTGTGCTGTTTGGAAGAGTGCCGGAGATGATTTAGAGTGTATATCGGCGGAGATTGTAGGTAGTGATAAAGGATATGTTAAGGTTCTGGTTAAAAATAGAATTCCTGTAGGAGAGTCTGTACAGAATACCACTTACACAATATATAATAGTGGCGATATTGTTGTAGATGCAGATATAAATATTGTAGGCGATAGTCTGCCTGAGTTGCCTCGTTTGGGTATGACAATGACTATTCCCGACAGGTACAGTAATATTGAGTGGTATGGCAGAGGACCTCATGAGAGTTATATCGACAGAAAAACATCTGCTTATGTTGATCTGTTTAAAGGAGAGGTATGGGATCAGTACTATCCTTACGTTCGTCCGCAGGAGACAGGTAATAAAACAGATGTATTCTGGGCTGTGCTTAGAGATAGTAATGGAAAAGGGTTGCTGATAAGCGGGTTCCCTACGGTTGATATGTCGGCTCACCATTTTGATTATAAAGATCTGTATCATATTAAAAACAGCGATGTACAGAAGCATGGTGCGGAGATAAAGAGAGGCGATTTTATTACGCTTAATATAGATTATAAACAGATGGGTGTTGGTGGCGATAACTCATGGGGAGCACATACGCACGATAAGTATAAGATATTTCCCGGAAGGTACAGATATAGCTTCAGACTAAAGCCTGTTACAGGATCGGATAATATCCCAATGCTTTATAATATTCAATTTTAATTATATCTGAAAAAACTATAATAATATGAAAAGATCAGTATTGTTTCTGTTATTAGTAATAGTATTTATTTGGGGATGCAATAAGAGAGAAGATAGTAGTGTGTTAACTATGTATCCGGATATCTTAGATATAAAGGGGGTGCCTGATAGTTCGAAAGATAGAACAACATTCTGTTTCTCTGATATGGGCTCGTGGCATGGGTTTGGATTGCCAGATACCAAAGAGTATTACGGTAGTTTTACCGGACCGTTTATGATGCCATATAGTTTATGGCAATCAAAGAGTATGACCAGAGTAAATATCTATATTAACGGGACTGAGGTAAGGTATGCCGAATCAGATGTTGCAGATATTAAATACTATCCAGGTTATCTTAAACAGCATTTTGATTTTAAGGACTACTCTATTGATATGAGATTGTTCTATATCTCTAAAAGAAGTGCTGCGGTTTATGTACGTATAGCTAACAAAACCAATGAGACTATTATACTTAACAGTAAGACGAGTGGAGAATCGTTGTTGAGCAGCGGGAAGTTCTCAGCTACCAAACGAGGAGTAAACTATACTTTTGATAACCATGAATTCTTTACAGCTATTGATTTAGCCAGTGCAATACCAGTTGAGATAAAGAGTGATGGCAGCAGATATACATCTTCCTTTGCAGAAGATATTAAGGTAGTGGCAGATTCAGAATATAGTTTTGGTTTTGTTCAGTCGTTCTATTTTAATGAGATAGAGCAAATGCAGGATACTGATAATATAACAACATTCTATACTGATATGTATGGTAGTTATATTAAATGTATTGAGCGCTGGGAGCAATATGTAAATAGTGTTATTCCAGAGAATAGCAGATACTCTGAACTTGCTGTAAAAAGTGTAGTTACACTATTAAATAATTGGCGTACGCCGGCTGGTGCACTTAAACACGATGGCTTGTTTCCTTCATATGCTTATACTGGTTTTCATGGTTTCTGGTCATGGGATTCGTGGAAACATTCAGTAGCATTAGCAGATTTCTTGCCTCAACTGGCAAAGGATCAGATACGAACAATGTTTGACTATCAGGATAAATACGGAATGATTGCCGACTGTATATTCAGAGATACCACATACGAGGCTGTAAATTGGCGTGATACTAAACCGCCATTAGCTGCATGGTCAGTACTTGAGGTATATAACAAAACCGGTGATAAAGCATTTGTTAATGAGATGTATGATAAACTGGTAGATTACCACAGGTGGTGGTATATGTATCGCGATAATGACGGCAATGGTTTGTGTGAATATGGATCAACTGATGGAACAAGGGTTGCTGCAGCCTGGGAGAGTGGTATGGATAATGCCGTACGTTTTGATAATGCTGTAATGGTTAAAAACAGCGATGTTGCTTGGTCTCTTAATCAAGAGTCGGTAGATCTTAATAGCTATCTGTTTGCAGAGAAAATACATCTTGCAAAATTGGCTGTATTGCTTAATAAGAGTGATGATTCAGCTCGGTTTAATAAAGAAGCACAATCGTTAAAGAGGCTTGTTCAGGAGATGTTCTATGATGATTCTACAGGTTACTTCTACGATATTGATCTGGAGACAAAGAGACATATTAAGGTACAGGGACCAGAAGGATGGATTCCGTTATGGACGGGTGTTGCAACAGTTGAGCAGGCAAAAGGTGTAAGGAATATTGTAATGGACACAACAAAGTTTAATACATATGTGCCTTTGCCAACACTGGCAATGGATAATCCTAAGTTTAATCCTGCTAACGGATATTGGCGTGGACCTGTATGGATTGATCAGGCATATTTTGCTGTCAGAGGACTTGAGCGTTATGGTTTCTCTGATGAGGCAACGTTGTTAAAGGAGAAATTGATAAATAATTCAGAGGGACTTGTTGGATCAGATATGCCTATAAGAGAAAACTACCATCCGGTTACAGGGAAGGGGCTTAATGCAAATCATTTTAGCTGGTCGGCAGCACACTATCTGCTAATGGCAAACGATAAATAGTTATGCAGATACATATATTTGAACACAACAGGAAGCCTGTATATAGCTTTACTCTTAAGAATAATAAGGGGATGTGGGTTGTTGTTACAAATTATGGATGTAAGATTATATCGGTAAATGTACCAGATAAACATGGTATGTTTACCGATGTAGTATTGGGCTATGATACTGTTGAGGAATATATTTCCGGAAACAGATATTTTGGTGCAATTATTGGTCGTTGTACCAACAGAATAGAGCAGGGATTGTTAAATATTGATGATAAAACATACAGTTTGACTTGTAACGATGGTGATAATCATCTTCATGGCGGCTTAATAGGATTTGATAGTGTTGTCTGGAATGTTTATAGTTACTCAGATAACGAGATTGTGTTCTCATACATGTCAACTGACGGAGAGGAGGGGTATCCCGGAAACCTGAAGGTTAACGTAACATATAAACTTACAGATAATAATAGTATTCATATTGATTATAGTGCCACAACAGATAAATCAACAGCTATTAACCTTACAAATCATACATTTTTTAATCTTAACGGTGTAAATAGAGTTGGGTTTAATGATATAACCAACCACTCACTTATTGTATCAGCCAACAGGTATACTGTTAATAATAAATATACAATTCCTACTGGCGATATAGTTTGTGTAGAGGGTACTATTCTGGATATGAGAAACGAGACAGAGCTGTTAGAGGTTATTAAACAGACAGGAGGATTAGATCACAACTATATAATAGATGATTTATCAGATAAATCAAAGTCGGTAACATCGTTATACAGCAAGGATAGTGGTATAAGAATGAATGTATATAGCACCAAGCCATGTGTACAGATATATTCTGGTAATTTTCTGGATGGATCAGATATTGGTAAAGCCGGAATTTCGTATGACAGATATAGTGGAATATGTATTGAGACACAAGGTTATCCTGATGGAAACAGACTGAATACATTCTGCGATAATACACTTCGTTGTGGAGAACTTTATGAGCATAAAACAGTATTTGAGTTCACTATAGAGTAATATCAGTTTATTTAAGTTTTGCGACAAACTTGTTAATGATTTAAACTTATTGTAAAACAGGAAGTTTATATATGCATGGTTTGTGATGATAACATGTATTGTATAATTGAAGTTTAAATTATTGTTTCATTGTAGTTTAACATTTATAACAAATTTATAATGCATAATAAGGGTTAAAAAAGTATCAGCTATATAATTTATCTGGTTCAAATGGCTTACTTTTGTGTTAAAATGTAACTATGTTAAGCAATCGGAAAATTATACATATAGATATGGATGCCTTTTATGCTTCAATTGAGCAAAGAGACAATCCTGACTATATTGGTAAGCCGGTTGCGGTTGGTTCTGACTCTGACAGAGGGGTAATCTCTGCGGCATCGTATGAAGCGCGTAAATATGGTGTAAGATCAGCAATGTCGTCATTAAGAGCAAAGAAATTGTGCCCTGATCTAATCTTTGCCAAGATGAGACGTGATGTATACATTGATGTATCTAAGCAGGTAATGAAGATATTTAAGGATGTTACAGATCTTGTTGAGCCACTATCAATAGATGAGGCCTTTCTGGATGTTACAAATAACAAACTGGGGTTGACTGACCCTGTTGAGATAGCGAATATTATTAGAACCAGAATATCTGAAGAAACATCGTTAACAGCATCTGCCGGTATATCGTTTAATAAGTTTCTTGCAAAAAAAGCTTCTGATATCAATAAACCAAACGGATACTTTCATATACCAGAGGATTCCGCAGTTGGGTTTATTAATGAGTTACCTGTTGAGCAGTTCTTTGGAATTGGAGCTGTTACTGCAAAAAAGATGCATGCACTGGGGATACATTATGGCAAAGATCTCAGAGGAATGTCAATTGACGATATGATACGTCTTTTTGGTAAGCAGGGTGTGTTTCTGTATGAGATATGCCGCGGAAGAGACAACAGACCAGTTAATGCATTCAGAGAGCGTAAGTCATTAGGAGCAGAGTACACTTTTGATAAGGATCTGTCTACCAAATTTCAGGTGATAGCGGAGCTTTATAAAATAGAACTTGAATTAATGGAGCGTATGAACGAGAAGGGGATATCGGGGCGTACCATAACTCTTAAGATAAAGTATTCAGATTTTACAAGTTTTACAAGAAGTAAAACGCTTGATCATTCAGTAAGAGACTTTAATGAACTTCATAAGTATGTAAAACTCCTGTTACAAAGTGAGGAGTACCTTATAAAACCCATCAGGTTAATGGGGGTTTCAATATCAAATTTTTCACATCCTGATAATTCAGAGCCAATACAGTTGCTGTTCGAGTTCTAGAAACAGCCATATTTTAGGCTTTACGTAATCATCTTGTTATAAATATATAGTTTGTGTTAATGGTGTAACTTTTAGTGAAAGATGCGCTGTTTATGTGTTTTTATTTTTCTGTAATTTGCTTTTCTGTATAAAATATTGTAGCTTAAAGTATTATGCTGGCCAGTGTAAGGGAATTGATTATTATAGGTGGAAACCTAAATGTTAAAAAATGTTAAATTATTATTTAGACTAAATTTACATAATGCAGCGCAATTCCTTATATAAGTAATTAAATACCAGAATAGTGCATCTTTTTAATATCTTTGTAACAGGTGTTATTTACAGCTAGTTACAGGAGTTGACAGTTTGTTTAGAATAATTTTAATGTATACATTTGGAGTATAATAAAACAGTAAAACAACAAAGCAATGGCAACAAATGAATTTAATTATCAACTTTTAAACCTTCAGAGTAGTTTAGAGAGATTTGCTTTAAGTTTAACATCTAATCCTGAAGAGGCAAGAGATCTATTACAAGAGACATATTTAAAAGCATTAACATATAAAGATAAGTTTGAAGAGTCTACAAATCTTAAAGCATGGGCGTTTACAATAATGCGTAATACATTTATAAATAATTATCGCAGAAATGTTAAGCGTAAAACAACTAATGATTCAACAGATAATCAGTACTATATAAATCAGGGTGGAGAACATACTCAGGATACACCTGAAATAAGGTACTCTACTAATGAGATAAATAAAAAGATTAATCAGTTGAGTGATGAGTTTAGAATACCTTTTCAGATGCATACTCAAGGATTTAAGTATAAAGAAATTGCAGAAGAACTTAATTTAAAGATAGGTACAGTAAAGAGTAGAATTTTCTTCTCAAGACAAAAATTAATGAAAGAGCTGGAAGATTATAGGTAATTTATCATATTATTTATAAGTTTAAAATAAAAAAAAGAATTTCAGGTTTGTAAACTTGAAATTTTTTTTAACCTTTGCAAAGTAAATCGGTACTGAAATACCGAAATTAAAAAAGATAAAAAACAGATAGATGGAAAACAGATATTTTAAAGTAGAAGATTCTCTTTTTGATATAACAGAGAATTACCCTGAAACATTGAACGTACTCCTTGCGCAAGGTTTTTCACAAATTGCTGAGGAGTCTAAAAGAAAGACATTTGGAAAATCTATTACTCTTAAAGTGGCTGCAACTATAAAGCAGATTAGTTTAACATCTCTTGAGGAGCTTCTTATTGAAGCAATAGAACAGGCACACAACAATGCTGATAAAGAATCTGTAAAGGGAAATATCACAGGAGATAAAGATATACGAATAGAAGGGTTGTTACCTTGCCCTGTGCGTTTACCATTGGTAGAGAAGCTTGATGCATTTCTTGAGAGCTTTAAAGAAAACAGTGGATATGAGGTAGAGACAAGCTTGCAGGCTGCATCAATGGGACTTGATAATATTAAAGATTATGTTCGTTCTGCAAAAGATTCTTCGCAACTGTCAGATATATTCTTATCTGCCGGATTTGATCTGTTTTTTGAGACTGATCTGATGGGTAAATTTATGAAACAGGATGTGTTTAAGGATTTTGCTGATTATAATAAATACAATAAAGATTTTGAGAATGACTATCTCTCGCTTAGGGATCCTAAAGGTTACTACTCTACAATAGCTGCTGTACCAGCAGTATTTCTTGTAAATAAGGATGAATTAAAGGGCAGAGAGATACCTCACACTTGGCAAGATGTTCTAAAACCAGAGTTTGAGAATAGTATTAGTTTGCCTGTTAGTGACTTTGATCTGTTTAATGCAATGTTGTTGCATATACAGAAGGAGTATGGAGATGACGGTGTTGTTAGTCTTGGATGTAATCTGTTGCGTAGTATGCACCCGGCAGAGATGGTTAAATCTGAGCGCAGCAAAATGGAAAAACCTGCTGTAACAATAATGCCATATTTTTTCACAAAAATGGTTAAACCAGGAAGTAGTATGATTGCTGTATGGCCTAAAGATGGTGCAATAATAAGTCCAATCTTTATGCTTACAAAGAGGAACAAAAAAGATATAATAAAACCTATAGCTGATGTATTTATGTCGAAAGAGATAGGTGAATTATTATCGCATCAGGGACTGTTCCCAAGTGTACATCCAGATGTAGATAATAACCTCCCGGCTGAGAATAAATTTATGTGGGTAGGTTGGGACTATATATATAATAATGATATTGGTGCATTAATTGAGCATTGTGAAACACTATTTAATAATGCTATTAAATAATTATTGAACCTGAATACTTAAATTGTTGTTTCAAATATTGATATTTGTTATTGTAAAACCATTATGATATGAAACGAAGCATGAACAACGACTTTTCTCACACACGAGAATGACTAAGAAATGTGAGTTCCATATGGCAAATTGAAAATGAAATTTTAGATATATGAATTTAGTAACATTTTCCGGACCTCCATCAACAGGAAAGACCTCTGTGATAATAAAAACTATTGATGCAATAAAGCAGAGAGGACTTAAAGTTGGTGTTGTAAAGTTTGATTGTCTTGCAACTGATGACGATAAACTATATGAAAAAGTAGGAGTGCCTGTACGTAAAGGTTTATCAGGATCTCAGTGTCCTGATCACTATTTTGTTAGTAATATAGAGGAGGTTACTCAATGGGGTATTGAGCTAGGATTAGACCTTCTTATTACAGAGAGTGCCGGTTTATGTAACCGTTGTTCTCCATATATAAAAGAGATAAAATCTATCTGTGTAATTGATAATCTTAGTGGTATTAATACACCAAAAAAGGTTGGTCCGATGCTAAAAATGGCCGATATAGTAGTTATTACTAAAGGCGATATTGTATCTCAGGCAGAGAGAGAGGTATTTGCATCGCGTGTTCAGACCGTTAATCCATCAGCAGTTACAATGCATGTAAATGGGCTTAGCGGACAGGGAGCCTTTGAATTAAGCACATTGCTTTACGATGAAAAAGATAATGTTGATACGCTTGTAGGCAAGAAACTTAGATTCTCTATGCCTTCTGCATTATGTTCTTACTGTTTAGGAGAGACACGTATTGGTAAATCGTATCAAATGGGTAATGTTCGTAAAATGAATATGGAGGACGATAAATGATTACATTAGAAGATATAAAGAAGATTTCGATATCAGAATTAAGAGGTAAGTACCCTTTTGTAGAAGGCTTTTTTGCAGACCAGAGCCTTGAGATAGAGCAGAATGAGAAACTTACATTTGTTCAGTTTCTTCAGAAATTTGATGAGGAAGAAGCAGAGGACAGAGCTATTGATATTGATGTAATGGTTAACTCACTTGTTGAGTATGTAAATCAGATGTTATCGTTTATTGGTGATGACAAAGAGAATGGTGTTGATAGTCTTACAATTTTGCCGGGAACCAATAAGTTTGGAGAGGCAGAAAACTTTGAAGAACTTACCATTCGTAAGAGTGAGATTATATGTATTGTAGGGCCTACAGGATCTGGTAAAAGCCGACTTTTAGCTGATATAGAGTGGGTAGCACAGAAAGATACACCTACATCACGATCGATATTGATAAATGGAGAGGAATCTGATAAGAAGTGGAGACTTACCTCAGGTAATAAGCTTGTAGCTCAGTTATCGCAGAATATGAATTTTGTAATGGATCTTACAGTTCAGGAATTCCTTGAATTACATGCACAGAGTCGTCTTGTTGAGAATGTTGAGGAGGTTATACAGCGAATAATATCATCGGCAAATAATCTTGCAGGAGAGAAATTTGATCTGTCTACACCGGTTACCAGTTTAAGTGGAGGTCAGAGCCGGGCTCTTATGATTGCTGATACAGCAATATTGAGTAAGTCTCCTATAGTTCTTATTGACGAGATTGAGAATGCAGGAATAGATAGGAAAAAGGCGTTGGAGCTATTAGTAGGAGAGGAGAAGATTGTTCTTATGGCAACGCACGATCCTATACTAGCTCTTATGGGAGATCGACGTATTGTTATAAAGAATGGTGGTATTAATAAGGTTATAGATACTAGTAATGAAGAGCGTGAGTTTTTAACAGAACTGAATGAGATGGATAAGATTGTTCAGAATCTTAGATATAAACTTAGAAAAGGAGAGGTTATTACCTCATTGAAATAATTTATTTGGTAATTAGTAAAATTTATTTGTTATGGCACATGATGGTTGCTCAGGAAGCTTTGAAAACGGAAAGCAGGTAGTTGATAAGATTAGAATGATGGGATTTGCAGATCAGCTTATGCCTATGCCTATGGAGATAACTTGTGTAGAGTGTAATGATAGCTTTACAATGTCTGAGTTTGAAGGAAAATGCCCAAAGTGTAATATGGTTTACGGTGTTACACCATGTCATGCTTTTGACGCAAAGAATATTATGGCAGCTGGTATTAATTATTAAAATATGCAGGGGGTAAACCCCTTGCTTCTGTTATGAACTTTTATACCTCAATAACCCAATATTACGATTACATCTTTCCTGTTAACAATATAAAATCTAAGTTTATTACAGACTATATTTATACAGAGGGAGGAAATGTTCTTGACATTGGCTGTTCAACAGGAGGCTTTATGAAACATATCTTAGATAAAGGTTGTGTACCATACGGTATTGATCTTAATAATGATATGCTTAAAATTGCAAAAGAGAGAGTGCCCGATATACTATCAGATAATATTGTAGCAGCAAATATGATGGATGTTGATAAAGTATTTGATAATGTAAAGTTTAATCTTGTATTCTCTATTGGTAATACTGTTGCTCATCTTGATGATATTGATCAGTTGAACAGACTATTCTTTGGTGTGAAAAATGTTCTTGCAGAGGATGGATTGTTTATTATTCAGGTGGTAAACTATAACAGATATGAAGCCGGAAAAGAGTCTGTGTTGCCATTAATTGATAACGATAATATCTCATTCTACAGAGAGTACGTATGGGACAGACACGACGGAAGAGTACATTTTGACACAGTACTTACAGATAAAAGTACTGGTAATGAGATTAAGAACAGAGAAGTTCTTACACCATTTATTCCGGATGAGATTATCAGACAAGCAAATGATAATGGGTTTAGTATAGTTGATACATTTGGAGCCTTTAACAGGAATGAATTTATTGCAGATAGTAGCTTTGCATTTATAATTGTTGCAAGAAATGAGAATAAAGCGTAAGAGAAGATCACTTGCAAAAAGATGGCACAGATGGCCCGGAGTTATTCTATCGCTTTTTTTAATATTGTATTCTGTTTCAGGAATAGTAATGAATCATAGGAGTTCTGTCTCCGGAATTGATATATCTCGTGGGTTACTTCCTGATAAATATAGTATTGATAACTGGAACAATGCATCGGTAAAAGGAGCTATTAACTTTACAGATAGTGTATCTGTTGTATATGGCGGAATAGGTGTATGGATAACCTACGATTGCTATAATAGTTTTGTCGATTTTAATCAAGGTATTCCATCTGGTGCTGATAACCGGAATATTACCTGTTTAAATTATTCGGATAGTGATAACCTGTATGCTGGGACAAAATTTGGTCTGTACAGATACTCAAAAGAGCGAAAACAGTGGGTTACTTTAGATATACCATCAGAAGAGAAGAGGATAGAAGGAGTAACGTCTGTTAATGATTCGTTATGGGTTATGACCCGTTCGTCTGTTCTGGTTGCTAAAGAATCTGATCTTAGATTTAACAAGATAGAGCTTAAGGCTCCGGAAGGGTATAAAAATGATATCTCACTATTCAGAACATTGTGGTTTATTCATAGCGGTGAACTATTCGGAACACTAGGAAAACTATTTGTTGATTTTTTGGGTATTGTAGTAATTATACTATCAATTACAGGTATTTTATACATGTTTATGCCTGGTTTAATGCGCAGACGTAAAGCAAAAAACAGTTCTAATAACGTATCAAAAAAGATATTTACAAAATCGGTTAAGTGGCACAGAGTAGTTGGCGTTGTTTGTGCACTATTCCTGTTTATTCTAACATTAACAGGAATGTTTCTGCGTCCTCCATTACTTATTCCAATTGCCAATACAGATGTACAACGATTAAAGTATACACATCTGCATAACGATAATGCCTGGTTCCTAAAACTAAGAGGAATACACTACGATAAGATAAACAGTAGGTTTATTCTGCTTACAAACGCAGGTATTTACTATACCAATAAAGAGATGACATCAGTACCTGTTAAGTTTGATAGTCAACCACCATTCAGTGTTATGGGGATTAATGTTTTCAGGCAGATGTCTGATAATGAATTTATTGTTGGATCATTCTCTGGTCTGTTTTTGTGGAATACTGAGAGCGGATTAGTATTTGATTATATTAAGAGAACTCCACATAGAGAGATTGAGAAGAAGGGACCACCTATATCTGAAAATATGATATCGGGATATATAGTTAACGGACAAAGAGAGTTTATCTTTGATTATGCAAAAGGGGGTATAACAAAGAGTAATTTTGGTGTAGTTCCTGATGTGATAAAGCAACAGGGAATGCCATTATGGAATGTTGCTCTGGAGGTACATACAGGAAGAATATTTGAGCCTGTTTTAGGGATGTTTTATATTCTCTATATACCATTAACTGGTTTGTTGACTCTTGTGCTTATTCTTACAGGTGCATACATATGGATAAAAAAGAGGATTAAATCAAACAGGAGAAGATAGGTTAACCAGATATATATAATGCCATACCTCATAACAAAAAAGATACGGCATTATATAGTTGTTTGTTAAGGTATCTCAAATCTTACCTCAACTTTATACTGAATCTTTATCTTCTTAAACTCAAGAGCAGGCATTGATTCAGCCATAGCTGCTTCAGAGGCATATCCTTTTGCTCTGTACTGCATATATCCCGGACTTCCGTAGTAATCAACTTCAATAACACGTATTGGTTTGCCAATCTTCTCATCAATGGCAGACATAAGTGTATATGCCTTTGTTTTAGCATTTTTAATTGCTTCAATCTTAACATCCATCTTTATCTTTTCCATATCACTATGATATGTTCTTGAAATACCTGCTGAAGGAATCCCAATATTCTTTAAGATTTTAAGTACTTTTGTAGTCTTCTCAGCAGTTGATAGCTTTAATTCATATGATCTTGTAGTTTCAATCTTATCTGACCAGAAACCTTGGTTAAGTGAACTATATGCATTCTGAACAACCAAGTGTTTAAGATCTATACCAATCTTTCTAAGCTCCTTTTTCATCTTGTTCTCAAGAATATCAACACCTTTTTTTGTCTCCTTATCAGCTATTCTTATCCACAGAAATATCTCATTAGGAATAATTTCCTTTTCTGCCATTCCGTTTACCTGAATGTATGGTTTTGTGGTTTCAACCATCTGTGCATTAATGAACTGTGATAATGAAATAAATGCTAACAGGGTGAATAATTTAAAAAATCGCATAATATTTTAGTTTTGTTTAATGTTATATGTACTCTATAAAAAGTATGCCATAAATTAGTTAATAAAAAACTAAAACAGAAATATAAACTGTAATTGCCTGAAATAAAATCAGATATTTTTAATAAAAACAGGGTGTAATAATATCTGCTTTTTGTTTTTATGGTTACATGAGTATAAATTATATATTTGTGCTTTATCAAAACTATTTAATTATGCGATTTCTAATAGGTATAGTTATCTCTGCATTTCTTATTGCAGGATGTACGTCTGATGGAAAAAAAGTTGATACCCTGAAAGTTGAAGGTCTTATTGAAAATGTTGATAAGTATGTAAACAAGGAGGTTGTTGTAGAAGGTCGTGTTGTGCATGTATGCTCTTTTGATTGCAGAAAGATGAAACTAATTGGTGATAACGGACAGATAATTAAGATTGAACCGGGTACTCTTGAGGCAAAGTTTGATAAGGATTATAAAGGAAAGACACTTGCTATAAAAGGAGTTGTTTCTGAAACAAGAATCACTGAAGAGGATGTGAAAATACTTGAAGATAAAAAGACTACACTTTGTCATATTGATAAGGAGCCATGTCTAGATGGCGAGTATATTGACAGATTGAAGGCAAAAAAGAAGAATCTTGCAATATTGAACAGACAAATTGAAGGTATTCGCGAGAAGCTGAAATCATCTGAAAAAGGTTATATATCAATGGTTACCGTTAAAGCTTCTGATATAACAGTTATACCAGAGCTTGAAGATAATTTGGAAGAGTAATATTAAATACTACTATAAAATAAAAGGTTGTGCATTAATGCACAACCTTTTTAGTTTTTATAATCTATAAATTAGTATAATCGTGGATACTTACCGGGATTCTGTTCATGCATAATAGCATATATTGTCTCAAATACATCCTCAGCGTTAGGATTAGAGAAGTAATCACCATCTGTAGCATAAGCAGGTCTGTGCTCCTTAGCAGAAATTGTTCTTGGTTCAGAATCCAAATGATAGAATGCTTTCTGATCTTCAATAATTTTCTGTAGCATAAATGCTGTAGCACCACCTGGTACATCCTCATCAAAGACAACCAATTTACTGGTCTTTTTTACTGATTCCTTAACAATACCATGAATATCAAACGGTATTAATGTACGAGCATCAATAAGCTCAACAGATATATTAAACTCCTTAAGCTGTTCAACAGCCTCTTCAGCTATTCGTACGCACGATCCGTATGTTACAAGTGTTACGTCAGTACCTTTATTTAATATCTCTGGCACACCTAACGGAATAGTGAATTCACCAATATTGTTTGGCTTCTGCTCTTTAAGTCTGTATCCGTTAAGAGGCTCAATAACAAGAGCCGGATCATTACCTCTTAATAAAGTATTATACATACCAGCAGCCTGAGTCATATTTCTTGGTACACAAACATGTACACCTCGTATTGAGTTTATAACCATACTTAGTGGCGATCCTGAGTGCCAGATACCCTCTAATCTGTGACCTCTGGTTGATACAATAAGCGGAACAATCTGCTTTCCTGCTGTTCTGTAGTGTGTTGTAGCCAAATCGTCACTCATTGTCTGTAGTGCATATAACAGATAATCAAAATACTGAATCTCTGCAATAGGCCTTAAGCCTCTTAGTGCTAAACCAATACCTTGCCCCATTATTGTAGCCTCTCTGATTCCTGTATCGGTAACTCTAATCTCACCATACTTACTTTGCATTCCTTCAAAAGTCTGGTTAACACCACCAATACCACCAACATCCTCACCAAAAGCAACAAGTAGTGGGTTATTATTAAACTGATAATCCCAGTTATCTCTCAATATCTCTCTACCATTTACCCAATCATCAGAGAAATCAGGCTTTACCTCGGTAATATCAATTGGCGAGTGTTTCTCTACATAAAGTTTACTGCTATACCTTCTGCTACCTTCTTTGTAATTGCGTTCAAGCCATTTAGACAGATCTCTTTGTAGTTCCTGACGTTTAGTACAATCAGTACAAACATGTCTGAGAATTTTTTTAACAGCACTAATATTATCCTTTCGTATAGGACTCATTATCTTCTGCAGATCATTTGTAATCTCTCCAACCTTATCTATGCCCTCTCTTTCACATACACACGATCTGTTATTTATAATCTTTACAAGCTCTTCTCTCTCTTTTTTAAGCGGTGTAGTAAATTTTTTCCATGCACTTTTTTTGGCATCAAGAGCCTCTTTAGCAGTATCCTTTTCTATGGCATCAAGCTCCTCGGCTGTTGCAATTTTCTCCTCAATAATCCATTCACGCATCTTTACAAGACAGTCAAAATCTTTCTCAAACTGAAGTCTGTCTTTACTCTTATATCGTTCGTGCGAACCGGATGTTGAGTGTCCCTGAGGCTGTGTAACCTCATCTACATGAAATAGTACAGGAGTGTGATTTGTTCTACATTTATCAACACCCTTTGCAAACATATCAAGTAGTCCGGCATAGTCCCATCCTTTGCCTTTGTATATATGTATACCTCTTTCGCTTTTATTCTTAATATCAAATCCACTTAATGCCTCAGAGATACTCTCTTTAGTGGTTTGATACCTCTTTGGTACAGATATACCATAACCATCATCATACACTGTCATAGCCATTGGTACCTGCATAACTGCAGCAGCATTCATAGTTTCCCAGAAATGACCTTCAGATGTACTTGCATCACCAATTGATCCAAAAGCAACCTCGTTACCAGAAATAGAGAAACCTTTATATTTATCAAGTCCTTTGTTCTCTCTGAATAGTTTTGAAGCCTGTGCTAAACCAAGTAACCTGGGCATTTGTCCCGCAGTTGGCGAGATATCTGCTGATGTATTTTTCTGATCAGTCAGATTTATCCAATTACCATTATCATCAATATTTGGGGTTGAGAAGTGGTTATTAAATGATCTGCCACCATTTCCTTTATTTAGTTCAGGATCTGTTTGTCCGTACAGTTGATGAAAAAACTCCTCTGCTGAGAATATACCTGCAGCCATCATCCATGTTTGATCTCTGTAATACCCCGAGCGCCAATCTCCATTTCTAAATTGTTTTGCTAATGCAATCTGTACAACCTCTTTACCATCTCCAAAGATACCAAACTTAGCTTTACCTGTATGTACCTCTTTTCTTCCAAGTAAACTAATCTGTCGGCTCAAATGCCCTAGTTTGTAATCTGAAAGAATCTCCTCCCTCTCTATTTTTAAAGTTGTATATTTCTTCATAACATTTTATTTGATAATATGATGATGCTAACTTCTATACTTGTTTAGAATCATTTTTAATAAATTCTGCACTATAAACAAACGCAGATAGATAATGTTTAGATTAGCTATGTTAAACTTGTTATACAGATAGTTTTGTTATAATCATGATAGTTTGTATAACTGTTCATTGCGTAACAACCTTTTTGTATATGTTAAAAAATCAAAAGTTATAATAACTTAGGATTTATATTCGTTAATTTAGAGTCGAAAAGACAATGTTTATGTAATGACTATCCTATACTCTATGAGTAAATCTTAGTTTAAACATTTATGGTTGAGTATTGATTAAGTTTAATTTTCAAAAAAAGTTTAACAAATGAAAAAGTACACTTTGCTGCTTTCTTTTGTATTGCTGTTAGTACTGGGAAGTTGTACTAATGAGAAGTACAAAGTTGAGACAAAGACCGATTCAAATGGTTATGCATATGAAACGGTTACTAATGACCCTATGAACGCAAGAATTTATACGCTTGCAAATGGGCTTAAAGTCTATTTAAGAGTTAATAGAGACGAGCCCCGTATTGAAACCTACATTCCGGTTAAGGCCGGATCTACTTACGATCCTAAGGAGACAACAGGATTGGCGCACTATCTTGAGCATATGATGTTTAAAGGAACATCAAAGTTTGGAACATCTAATTGGGAAGAGGAGTCTAAATTGATTGAAAAGATATCTGATCTTTATGAGAAGCATAAAGCAACAGATGATCTTGAAGAGAAAAAGGAGATCTATAAAGAGATTGATAAGGTATCGCAAGAGGCTGCAAAGTATGCTATTGCAAATGAGTACGACAAACTAGTTAGCTCAATTGGTGCAAAAGGAACAAACGCATACACATCAAATGAGCGTACCGTGTATATGAATAATATACCATCTAACGAGCTTGAAAAGTGGCTTAAGATTGAGAGTGAAAGATTTAGTACACTTGTTCTTAGACTTTTCCACACTGAGCTTGAAGCTGTTTATGAGGAGTTTAATATGGGACAGGACGATGATAATGATAAAGTTTGGACAAAACTTTATGAAAAACTGTTCCCAACACATCCGTATGGAACACAAACTGTTATTGGAGAGGCAGAGCACCTTAAAAACCCATCAATGGTAAATATCCATAACTATTTTGATGCATACTATGTACCAAACAATATGGCTATTTGTCTTTCAGGTGATCTTGATTTCGAAAAGACAATACAACTTATCGATAAGTATTGGGGTAAGTTTAAGTCGTCAGATAAAAGAGTTAAAAAAGAGTTTACTCCTGAAAAAGAGATAACAGCACCTGTTGTAGCTGAGGTTTTTGGACCAACTGATGAGAATCTGTTTATGGGATTCCGATTTAATGGCGTAGGATCAGAAGATGCAGATATGGTTAATCTTGTTGATATGATTCTTAATAACAGCAAAGCAGGATTAATAGATCTTAACCTTGTAAAAGATCAGAAGGTGCTTAATGCATTTTGTGGAACTGATTTTATGAAAGATTACGGGGTTCACTACTTTGGAGGAAAACCTAAAGCTGGTCAGACTCTTGAAGAGGTAAAAGACCTTATTATTGGTGAGATTGAGAAGATTAAAAAGGGTGAGTTTGATGAATGGTTGTTAAGTGCCATTATTAACGATTTTAAAGTTAATATGTTGCGTGGAGCAGAGAGTAACAGAAGTGCACATCTATTTGCACAGGCTTTTGCTGAAGAGGTTGAGTGGAACCTTATTGTTAGTCAGATAGATCGTCTTGAGAAAATTACAAAGCAGCAGATTGTTGACTTTGTAAATACTCACTATAAAGACAACTATGTAGTAGTGTATAAGCGCAAAGGAAATGATGATTCAGTAGTAAAGGTTGACAAGCCATCTATTACTCCTGTGCCAATTGACAGAAACTCTCAGAGTGAGTTTATGGTTAACCTTCTTGCAGAAAAAACAGAGCGCCTTAAGCCTGTTTATGTAGATTTTGAGAAGAGTATGATTACAGAGAAGTATAAAGATGGTATTGAGTTTAACTATATAAAGAATAATACTAACGAAATCTTTAGATTACAGTATGTAATTGATCTTGGTGAGGATCATAACAAAGAGTTAGCTTTAGCTGTAGATTACCTTGAATATCTTGGAACAACAAAATATAGTGCATCAGAGCTTAGTGAGGAGTTCTTTAAGCATGGTCTTTCATACTACGTAAGTACAGGAAGAGACAGATCATACATTACTGTTAGTGGTTTAAAGAAATCGTTTGATAAAGGAGTTGAGCTTGTAGAGCATCTTCTTAAGAGTGCAAAAGCTGACAAAGAGGCATACAAAAAGTATGTTGATAATATATTACAGCGTAGAGAGAATCTTAAACTTGATAAGTCGGCAATACTATGGGACGGAATGCTAAGCTACGGAATGTATGGTAAAGCAAATCCAATAACTAATATTCTTTCAGAAGAGCAACTTAAGGCAATTGACCCTGAAACATTGGTGGCAAAGGTTGCAGCTCTTACTACATATCCTCACAGAATATTGTATTATGGACAAGATAGTCCTGAGACTGTAAAATCAGTACTTGATAAATATCATGTAACACCAGATGCCTTAACAGCAATACCTGAGAAGACAGAATATAAAGAGTTGGCAACAGATAAGAATAGAGTTTTCTTTGTAGATTATGATATGGTACAGGCAAACATTATAATGTTTACAAAACGTCCGGAGTTCGATAAGAATTTAACCCCTGTTACACGCCTGTTTAATGAGTACTATGGAGGCGGAATGGGTTCTGTTGTTTTTCAGGAGATAAGAGAGAGTAAAGCTCTTGCTTATTCGGCATTTGCAAGCTACTCACAAGGAAGCAAACTTCACAAACCAGATTATATCTTAGGGTTTGTAGCAACACAGGTTGATAAACTTGGCACTGCAACTGATGCTATGTATGATCTGCTTGAGAATATGAGAAGATCTGAAAAAGCATTTGGTACAGCTAAAGAAGCAATGCTTAAAAAGATTGAGACATCAAGAATCACAAAATCAAATATCTTCTGGACAAAACTTAATAATCTGGATAAAGGTATTAAGACAGATATACGTAAAGATATCTACGAGAAAGTATCTGATATGAATATTGATGATATTCAGAAGTTCTTTGATGGGAATGTTAAGGGTAATAAGTATAACTATCTGGTTATAGCTAATAAGAAGCTTGTTGATATGAACAAGCTTAAGCAACTGGGAGAGGTTACAGAACTATCATTACAAGATATCTTTAACTACTAGAAAATAACCTGATTTATCAGGCTTAAATTCAAAAGGGAGCGGTATTGTGGTATCGCTCCCTTTTTATATGTTATTAATGTAAGGTCTGGTAACAGACTATGCTTTTAATAAAAGCTGATATGTAATTTTCTAAAATATCTTGACAGATTTTTGATAATTTTCTTTATTGGAGAACAAACATAAAACAAGATTCTAAAAATATAAACAGAGGTCTAGATTAATCCTGGTCTTTAATCTTCAGATGTCTGTTATTCCTAATTATTTATCAAGTTGATTTCAGCATAAATATTTTTATTGATAGTTAAACTATAAAGATTGTTGTTTTGCAATAATATCAATAGTTCTTGTATAGCAATCTGGTTAAATAGTAAGAAAAAATAAATATATCTATTGACGTTAAAGAAAGTTTTTAATATCTTGATGGTTAATAATAAATGGTAAACTGGAACGGATATGAAAAAACTTCTACTTATATCTTCTATATGCTTATCTGGAATATTATCTGTATCGGCACAAGATTCAAATGGAGATGGATTTCATGATGGAGATGTAGCTGGTTTAAACAAGATACTTACAGATAACCCAGCTAATACATTAGGATGGACAGGAACAGACTATAATTCATGGGAGGGTGTAACATGGTCTAATGCTAACCCTAAACGTGTTGAACAGTTGAATCTCAATGGTAAGAATTTGTCGTCTGCAGACTTGTCGGCATTTATTGTTTTGCAGAGAATTGTTTGTAATGACAATTCGCTTACCTCTATTGATATCTCAAATAATCTCTCATTAACCAGGTTGTTTTGTGATAATAATAAAATAACTGCACTAAACCTATCTTCAAACACTGCACTAAAAGATTTTTACTGTAATAATAATGAGATAGAAACAATTAGTATACCAGCTTCTCATAAATATGATTTGTTAGATTGCAGAAGTAACAGATTACCATTCTCGCAGATAATTAACCTAGAAGGAAATTCTATTCAAAATCGTTTTCCTCAGAAGAATCTGTATAAGGAGAGAATAACCTATGTGAATCAGGAGATAGATTTTTCGGCAGAGGAGGTGATAGATGGTGTAAATACTGTATTTGTTTGGAAAAAAGATGGAAATATAATAGGAGGTGCTACATTAAGCAAATATACTCCAACAACTGATGGCGTTTATATCTGCGAAATGAGCAATACAAAATTCTCAGGAGTGGTACTTATAACAAATAATATTACAGTACAAGTTAATGATAATGCGCCGGTAATATCAACAACAGCATTATCTGTACCTGAGAATTCATCAAACCAAACTATAGTAGGAACAGTAGAATATACAGATGCCGATCCAGTTAATAATCCTGTTACATATTCAATTACTGATGCTACCAATACATTTGAGATAGGAGAGAGTGATGGAGTTATAAAGGTTAAGAATAATACTGCACTTAATAAAGAGGTTACACCAAGTATTGATGTTACAGTAGATATTGATGACGGTAAATTTAGCGATAATAAAACAGTAACAATTACGATATTAAATGTTAACGAAAATCCTACCGCACTGGATCTGTCTGCTACCCAGGTTACAGAAAACGTTGCAATAGGAACCAATGTAGGAACGTTATCAACAACAGATGTTGATGTTGGTGATAGCTTTACTTACACATTTGTTTCTGGAGGAGCAGATAACAGTTCATTTCAAATATCTGGTAATGTACTTAAAACAGGTGTTGAGATAGATTTTGAGACCAAGGATAGTTACTCTGTAAAGATACGAACAACTGATGCTGAAGGACTTTATTATGAAAAAGGCTTTATAATATCTGTTTCAGGAATTAATGAAGCTCCTGAGAATATTCAGATAACAAATAGTTCAGTTCAGGAAAACCAGAGTGTAGGAACAGATGTGGGTACAATATCGGCAACAGATCATGATAATGGAGATAATGTAACCTATACTTTTGCAAATGGCGGAACCGATAATGATAAATTTCAGATTGTAGGAAATGTACTTAAAACAAGTGCTGTATTCAACTATGAGGCAAAAAAGACTTATGCTATTAGGGTTAAAGCAGAGGATACAGGAGGGTTATCAATGGAGAAGGATATTACAGTATCTATTACAAATCAGAACGAAGCACCAATAAGTTTGCAGATTACAAATAGTGCAATTGATGAAAATATTGCAATAGGAACCAATATCGGAACGCTATCAACAACCGATGTTGACGATGGAGATAGTTTTACATATACATTTGCCTCTGGCGGAGCAGATAATAGCCTGTTTAAGATATCTGGTGATGCGCTTAAAACTGGTAGCGAATTAGATTTTGAGACAAAGAACAGCTATGCGGTTAAGGTCAGAGGAACAGATAGCGGAGGACTCTTTACTGAGTCTGATATAACAATAACAATTAATGATATAAACGATATACCTTCATCACTTGCTCTGTCGGCAAATAATGTAATCGAGAATTGTAATAAAGGAACAGAGGTAGGGCAGCTTAGTGCTACAGACAACGATGCCGGAGAGGTGTTAACATATGTTTTAACAGGCAGTGGTAACGATAATACTACATTCAATATATCTGGGAATAAACTTCTGGTTGAGGGAAAGATTAATTACGAAGTAAAGAGTTTGTATACAGTGAATATAAAAGCTACAGATAGTAAAGGGGCATTCACCGATAAAGAGTTTACAATATCTGTTAATAATGTTAATGAGGCTCCTACAGATGTGTCAATATCAAATGTTGAGGTACTGAAGAATATTGAAATAGGAGAGACTGTTGCTGAGATATCAGGAACAGATCCTGATAATGGCGATGAGATAAGCTTTGAAATATCAGAGAATGATCATTTTATAATATTGAATAATAAGCTTGTTGTAAAATATGGATTTAAGGATGTTGATTATAACGAGTATGGCATTGCTATTGATGCTGTAGATAAAGGAGGATTGAGATTTACGGAAGACTATACTATATTAATTAAAGCTGTTAGTACCAATGTTGAATCGGATGCTGTGTCGGTAAGTTTATACCCTAATCCGGTTAAATCACAATTTACAGTACAGTCAGAAAATAGTATTCATGCAGTTACATTATATAACACCCAAGGTGAGAGAATAATCTACAATAATATCTTTACAAACAGATACGTTGTTAATGCTCATAATCTACAACCGGGCATCTATATTGTTAATATAAAGACATTATCAGGTTATATAACCAGAAAGCTTGTTAAACTTTAAGAATAGTAGTTCTTTATATTGGTAAGCAAAAGGTAAACTATCTGTTTTATTAATGGGTAAACTGATTACTTTTGCCTTTGGTTTTGTATTTATATCTCGTCTGAGATAATAAATTTCTATTTGGATAAACACAATATTAGTAACCTTAAACCGAGTACTCTTGTAGAATGAGTTATTGTTATATAGAGTACAAACAGGATAGTCAAAAAATACGGTTGGTTGTTAATGTAGAAAGCCCCGGTTGAACACAGTTGTATTCAAAGGGGCTTTCCTTTTATATTTTAACTCCTATAAGTTACTGCTAATAACCGGAGGCCTGACCATCTTTTCTCGCTTCAGAAGCACCATAATATACCTTTGTCTTGTTATCAATCATAATAGCTTGATAACCTCCGTATCCACCATTTGAGAAGGATACTTTATGTCCCATCTTGAGCAACTCACGTATTACGTTGTAATCAAAACCACTCTCAAGCTGCACAACGCCACCACTCTTCATAACCTCACCGGTTGGTTGTGATGATCCGTCATGTCGTATTCTCGGGGCATCACCTGCCTCCTGTAGCTTCATACCAAAATCAATCATATTTATTACTATCTGTGCATGTCCTTGTGGCTGCATGCTGCCGCCCATTAAACCAAAGCTAACCCATGGTTTGCCATCTTTGGTAATAAAAGCCGGAATAATTGTATGAAATGGTCTTTTACCGGGTTTGTAAGCATTCATATGATTATCGTCAGATATATTAAACAGCTCACCTCTGTCTTGCAGAACAAATCCAAGATTATCAGGTGTCATTCCTGATCCCATGCCACGGTAGTTACTCTGAATTAACGATACCATATTGCCATGTTTATCAGCAACAGTAAGATATATTGTGTTACCCTGTTCAAGTTCTCCTGCATCAAAACTATTTGCCGCTTTATCCGGGTTTATCAACACTCGCCTCTGGTTAGCATATTTATCAGACAGTAGTTTATCTATGGGTATATTTGCAAAATCCGGATCGGCATAGAATTTGGCTCTGTCTTCAAAAGCCAGCTTTTTTGCTTCAACAAAGTGGTGTATATACTCTTTGCTTCCAAAACCCATCTTGTTAATGTTGTACTCTTCAAGAATATTTAGCATCTGCAGAGCAGCAGTTCCCTGTCCGTTTGGTGGTAGTTCCCATACATCGTAACCTCTGTAGTTAACAGATATTGGCTCTACCCATTCAGACCTGTGAGTTGCCAGATCGTTATAACTTAAAAAGCCTCCATTCTCTTTCATATAACGTGCAATTGTTTTTGCAATATCACCTTTATAAAAGGCATTGCGCCCGCCTTTAGCTATCTTTTTAAGGGTATTTGCAAGATATGGATTTCTGAAAATTTCGCCCTTTGCTGGAGTTTTTCCATTTGGCATAAATACCTTACTGAAGTTTGGGTACTCTTTAAGTATCCCAGCATTTCTTTTCCAATAATATGCAATAAGTTCGGTTACCGGAAATCCATTGTTTGCATAATCTATCGCAGGTTTCAGAATCTCAGACATCTTCATAGAACCAAACTTGTTATGCATCTCAAACCATCCGTCAACACATCCTGGAACAGATACCGGAAGTGGTCCAAACGAAGGTATCTTTTTATAACCATTGTCCCTGAAATACTCAACATTTAGACTTTTAGGCGATCTTCCACTGGCATTTAATCCGTAAAGTTTCTCTGTTTTAGCATCCCATATTATGGCAAACAGATCGCCGCCAATACCATTTCCGGTTGGTTCTACAAGCCCAAGAACAGCATTTGCAGCAATTGCAGCATCAATAGCATTACCGCCTCTCTTTAATATGTCAATAGCAACCTGTGTTGCTAATGGCTGACTTGTACATGCCATTCCGTTTTGTGCTATTACCTCAGAGCGGGTGGCAAAATGCTCTCCGGTTATTCTGTCTTGCGTGTAAACATTGGCATATATAAGAATACATGCAACAAATAGTAAAAGAGTACTCTTCATAATATCTTGGTTTTTATGTAATTGGTTGTTACTAAATTAATCATTTTTTTCAGACATAGTTACAATGTTGTTCTTGTACACATAAGTAGAGACAAGTGATAAACAAGTAAGGTGTGTTATTAACCTTGAGGATCTGAGTGGTTTAATAATAAATAATATATAAGGTAATATGTACAAGAATATAAATGATTAGATTTGTGTAACAAAACCTGTTTATATATGGTCAGATTTTTATTAGGGCTCTGTGTAGTCCTGTTAATTGGTTGTAACAATTCAGATACCAATATATCATTTTATAACTGGAAGAACAGTGCAGAGATATCTGATCAGAAAAAAGAGCTTCTTGATAATCTTGCAGTGAATGAGATATATGTGCGGTTTTTTGATATAGATATACTCAGTAAGAACTATACTTTCAGACCAAAGTCGGTTGTTAAAATAGATAGTAGTTTAAAAACTATGAATATTATACCGTGTGTATTCATAACAAACAGATCGTTATATAATATATCGGATAACAATATAGAGATATTGGCAAAGGATATTGCTAAGCTGATAAATAGAGTTGCAGACAGATATGAGGTAAACAGTATTAAACAGGTACAGATTGATTGCGACTGGACAAAAAAGACAAAGCCTCTATACTTTAAATTGCTGCGCAAGTTACGTGAAGAGATAGAAAACAAAGTTGCGCTATCGGCAACAATAAGACTCCATCAGATTAAATACCCTGAAATTACAGGTGTTCCACCTGTTGACAGAGGAGCACTTATGGTTTATAATATGGGCGATATATATAAAGAGAGTACAGGGAATTCAATATTTGATATCGACATACTTAAGAGCTATATAACAAGGCTAGGGAACTATAAGTTACCGCTTGATGTAGCAATGCCTCTATTCTCATGGGGTGTGGTGTATAGGTTTGGTAAACCCGTAAAGATAATTCATCCAATGAATGGTAGCGATACAACAGGCACTGGTATGTTTATTGCTGCTGATAACGGCAGACTTAAGGTTAAAAAGAATGGATATATAAACGGAATATATCTGTATATTGATGATATAATACGTGTTGAGGAGGTTAATTTTAATGATATAAACAGAGGAGCCAAACTTATCAGAGAGAATATGAAGAGTACCCCTGAGAAAGTAATTCTGTATAATCTGAATAGTAAACTGGTAAACATAAATAATTATGAGAAATTTGAGGATCTGCGTAATAGTTTTAATTAGCACACTATACGCAGGCAATTTATTTGGTTGTGGTTATTATGGCGATGAGTTTAGTAACTACTCGTTTTTTAATCCTAAATATGTGCTGACAGAGGGGCGCTATGCCAGATTAATGTATGACGATATCGGAAGAATGTCGTTTGAGTTTGGATCAGAAAAGGATGCAAATATTAAGGAGTGGCTTAAATATTTTGGTAAACCTTTAACCTACGATAAGGTTGAAGAACTGATATATAAATTGCCTGCAAACTCTCTTGAAGAGGCGCTTAGAGGAGCATCAGAAAGTGCAGTGCTGAATACAGTTGCCAGAATGTATAAAAAGGAGATGGCTTATCTTATATTTTCAAAAAAGATAGAACAGTACTGTAATAACTACGACTACTGGGACGATAACGAGAACGATATTTCTGCTATACTAAAACATGCCGATGAAGCTTTTGAGGAGTATGGTAAGGAGACTAATGCTTTTTTAAAGAGCCGTTGGGGTTTTCAGTATATTAAGCTTTTACGTTATGGTAAGGAGTATAATAGATGTCATAACTTCTATAAAAACAACTATGTAAATGTTAAAGGCTCTGAACTTATGAAATATTGGGCACTGAATCATATTGCAGGTGTACAGATAATTCTTGGTAGCAGGGTTACAGGATTATACAACTTTGTAAAGGTATTTGCAAATTCGCCGGGTAACAGAGCATCTGTATACTACTCATTAAAGTTTAAAACAGGCGATGAGTGGGATAATGTTTTGGCAAGGTGTAAAACAAAAGAAGAGCGTATTGCACTGTACTTTAACAGAGCGCTTGCTCCGGCATCTGTTGGTATGTACGATATAGAAAAGATATATGAGATAGACCCTGTATCAGATTTTATACCATCGCTTATTACAAGAGAGATAAATAAGATAGAGGCTCATGTTCTTGATAATAATATATCTAGCTCTGTTGTATACAATATATATAATAACAAAAATAGCGATAAGCAGATAGTAGAGTATATAAATAGAGTAAATAGGTTTATTGATATTGCACTTGTAAACAGAAGGGTAAAAACAAAAGATTTTTACAGAGTTGCCAAGTCGTATCTTAGCATTCTTATGGGTAAACTCAATGAGTCAGAACAGATAATGTCTGCAATATCAGCTAAAGGAAAAGAGACATATAAAAAACAACTTAACCTTAACAGATCGTTAATAACACTCTTCTCAATAGATAAAGATGAGCTGATAAATGGAGAGAACAGATTTATGAAGGTGTATAAACCAGAGTTAAAATCTATATCGCTTAAATGGATACATCTATTAAATGGCAAGGATAGCGATATATCATTTATGTTTACTGGTAGTATTACAGATATACGTAGCAAACTTAATCAGAAACATATAGATAAACTTATTGCTTTAGAGAACAGCCGCAATAAATCTGAGTTTACCAAAAAGGTACTGATACCAAACTACTGGGCATATTTTATTCACAATAACTGGCGCGAAAATAAGAAGACAGGTAATAAGAGTTACAGACTTATGGTTCTGAAAGAGATGTTGGGTACGGTATATCTTAAAGACGATAAACTTGAGAAGGCAAAGGATATATTTACAGAGATAAAGACAGAGGTTGTAGCAAAGAGTTATCCTGATTTCTACTTAAGTTATAATCCATTTAATCTCTATCCGGAGGATAAGATAAACATTGATAAACCTGAAACCCGATACTCAAAACTTAAGTTTGTAAATATTCTGATAAAGATAAAGAGCCTTGTTGATAATAATAAAGCAACTACATTTGATTACTTTCTTTTAGGAAATGCATACTACAATACAACATACTTTGGGGTATGTTGGGATGCTAAAGAGTACTACAGACCAAGTTATGAGATACACGGTAATGCGGACTGCTCGGTAGCGTTTAATAACTATATTAAAGCATTTAAATCTACATCAGATCCGGAGATGAAGGCAAAATGTCTGTTCGGAGCAGCAAAAGCACAACAGGGTAACTACTACCTGTACTGCCATAATAAGGATATAGATTACAGATCTGTTGGTTGGAATACAGAGAGCATATCGGTATTGGAAAATAGAAAAAAGGATATGGGTTATCGTACAGAGTTTGACATTCTTAAGAAAGAGTATGACAATACAAACTACGTTAACGATGTTATAAATGAGTGTTCATATTACTGGTTATATACAAGTAAATAGAATAATTATAATAATAAAGGCGGCAGATATAACAGGATATATCTGCCGTTTTGGTATAGTATTTGTTTGTATCTTATAGCCTGAATTTTTTTGATTAAAACACAAATACAATGAAACATCTCTATATTTTGTTAATAACCCTGGTTATACCTATGTATGCAATGTCGCAGAGCACAACAATAACAGGAGTAGTACTTGATTCTGCAACAAACAAACCATTAAAGAATGTAACAATTGGCATAAATGGTAAAGGATTCTCATTTACCGATGCCGGAGGTAATTTTATAATAAACAGAGATATTAATGATACCATTAAACTATCGTTCTCACTAATAGGTTACAAAGAGAGATACTTAATTGTTGTTGGTAACAGGTCTAACCTACAGGTAAAGTTATCAGGGAGTAAACACACAGCTGTTACAAAAGAGGAACCTGAAACTATTAAACTACTATTTGCCCCGTTCAGAATGAGACTTAGTTTAGATGTAAATATATACGGAGCAAGCTTTAACCAGTTCAACTCTCTGCTAGAAACCTATAATACAGATTTTATGTCGGGAACTCAAACCCTTGCTGTTATTGAGATAGGAGCAGAGTATAAACGATACTATCTTGGACTAAGCATAGGTGCTAACTGGCGAAAGGACTCGTTGAACAGAGAAAAGGATGTACAGTTTAATACAACACAATATGGTCTTGCATTTGAGTATAAGTTTATTGATAATAAGATATTTTTTGTAGCTCCGAGAGTTGCGGTTAAACTTCTGCACTATAGATTGATAAATAGCGATGCAACACACACAATTGATCTGGAGACATATCTGAAAGACAAAGAACTTGACCTTAGATTTAACCAATTTGTTGGTTATGCCGGATTCAATATTGGCTTTAAGATACCAGTTGCAGCTAATGATCTCTTATATCTGGGAGCTTATGGCGGATATCAGATAAAGCTATATAAGACCCCAATGATATATTCAATGGATAACTATCTGAGATCAGATAAGGAGATAAACTTTGAGAACTATATACTTGGTATGTATATGGCAGTCTCTTTTTGAACCAATAAGGTTTAGCAGGTGTTTTACCTGAATGAATATAGATCATAAACATATAGTACTGTATGACGGATTGTGTAATCTGTGTAACAGTTCGGTCAGATTCATTATAAAACGCGATCCAGAAGCTATCTTTAGGTTTGTTGCTATGCAATCTGATGTGGGCAGAGCATTATTAAAGAGATACAGAGCAGAGCATATATCGTACAAAACAATTGTATATATATGCTCTGGTGTTATATATACAAGAAGTACAGCGGCACTGTTAATATCGCGTAAACTTAAAGGTGTATGCAAGTATCTCTACTATTTTATATATATACCAGTTCCAATACGCGATTCTGTATATATGTTAATATCCCGCTACAGATATCGTATTTTTGGTAAGAAGGAGGTGTGTATAATACCTGATAATAAGATTAAAGATAGGTTTATTGATTATTGAAAATTTACTATCTTTAATATAGAGAGCAATTTACAACAGTAGTTTATTGCGGACATAACTAGAATATGCAACTGTACAAACCCCCAATACTAAGAGCATCTGTACAGCCTTACTTAGGTTGTGGTATCTCAGAATATACGCATCAGAAACCAAGCGTAAAGAGAGTACTGTTTCTTATATTATCTGCGAGTCTTATTCTATTTCTTCCCTGCAATGTATTATCACAAGGTTATCCAGTGCAGGTGAATCTAAACATTGGAAATCCAAATTCGCCGTTGCTTGAGAACTACCATAGTGGTATAAACCCGCTTATTAACCTCAGGGTTTTATATAAAGATTATAATAGCTCAAGAGCTCTGCCAATACGTATCTATTTTACAATAGAGAGTAGCAGCGGATTTGCAATAAACACCAACACATCGTTTGTACCAAAACCAATATATATAAATGGAGGAGAGTCTTATAAGATAGAGGATAGTGAGTTGTCGCAATATTTTAGTAAACAGGCTTTTAATGTATCAGGAACCGGAGGTAATACGTTTATGCGTAATATGCGGCTACCCGAAGGGCTATACAGAGTTAAGGTTAAGATATATGAGTATTATCGTAATATACCAATATCAAATCTGGCAATATCTGTATTATGGATAAGAGAGAATGACACCCCTATGCTCATACAGCCAGAGAACGGAAGTACAGTTATTGCCAGATATCCACAAAATATAATGTTTACATGGGTTAAAAGGCATATAAATGCTCCTGTAGGAAGTTCAGATATAACATATAATTTTCAGTTGTTTGAACTGGCAAACAGATCTATATCGCCGGATATAGCAGTGCGATCACAACGACCAATATTTACTATCAACACAGATATTACAACACTCATATACAGTTCCGATTATCCTTTGCTTATACCCGGAAAGAGTTATGTTTGGCGAATACAGGTGATAGACAATGAGAACTATCTGCTATTCAAAAATAACGGATTCAGTAAACCGCAGGTATTTACATTCGGACAAGAGTGTCGTAAGCCTTATAATATATTGGTTCGCGAGGCAAAGGTTAGTAATGCCACTGCTGAGTGGCAGAATGATGATGTTGATCAGGAATCGGAACTGCGCGTAAGAGAGATAGGCAATGATATAAGCGATTGGTATACCTATAGTAGTAGTGAAGGGTCGGTGTTAATAAATCAGCTTAGTGCAGACAGAACATATGAGATACAGCTACGTAATGTATGCGATAATGGTATCTACAGCAACTGGACATATCCGTTGTCGTTTAGTACACCAGTGCCGGATAATAGTTATCGGGAGCTGAAATGTACCGGGCAGGAGATAAGTGTTGATATTACAGATCATACGCCACTTGCAGAACTTCAGGTTGGCGATGTAATAACAGTTAATGGATTTCCGGCAACAATAACCTCTGTTGAGGGTTCTGATGGACAGTTTACGGGTACCTGCGATATGTTTATACCTCTTGTTGGGGCAAGTATTAAACACTATTTTAAGAATATTACAGTAACAAATAGTATGCAGGTGTCTAGAGGTCAGGTACTCTCGGTAAGAGGAGATGATGTTGAATTTAGGGTTGGAGAAGATGATACCCCAGTGGCAGATACAGACGATGATAAGTTTGCTTTATCAGGCGATACATTGTCGTTAACAAATGGAAATGGTATAGATACGGTATTAATTGATAGTAACGGAGATGTTCTGATTATTGATACAAAAGGCGATACAATAAAAACAGGAAAAAAGGAGATAACCATTGTTGATAAAACCGGAGGTACTGGTAACGGAGACTCATCTACAACCGATACCTATGTTGTAAAAGATGGTAAAGTGATTAAGAGATCCGGAAGCGGAACGGGAGGATCGTCAGGTGGTTCAGGATCTGATGAAAGTAATGAAAATATGGTTAAACTAAGATTTATATCACCACTTGAAGCTACAGGAGGATTTGATAAGCCAAGATATAATCAGATGGTAACAGGAGGTGCATATAAAACTATGCAGTATCAGGATAAAAACTACTATATACCGTGGCGATCTGTTGAGACAGGAAAGAGCGCTTATATAGTTGCTGAACTGGTAACAAATATTGATACCCTCAATAGTAAACATATACTGTTTACTGATATCAACGGTAAAGAGTTGTCTGCACAGATAACAGCAGGATCTAACAAGAAAGCGCAATATATAAAAGTAAAACTTACCGGAACCTCACACGAAGATATTAACAGGATTACGGCAAAATATTACACAACAGATAACGAGGGTAACAAGATAACAAAAGAGTTGGCGTGGATAGATGTAATATCATACAGCAATCAACCTGTTGATCTGGTTGTTGCAAAATCAAACGGAAATAGTCCGGTTATACCAATACCTGAACTACAGCGTGAATTGAACAGGATATATAGCCAGAGCATAATCAGTTTCCGTGTTTCAGAGATTGATCTTAGGAAGGTGAGATTCGACAAAGATGGCGATGGGAAGGTAGATGCCGGAGAGACAGGACTTATAAGCAACTATACCCGCGAAACACGTGCATTTAAGAAAGCTGTGAGACGTCATACTGCTTATGATAAAGGAAGCTTCTATATAGTAATGGCACCTGAAGCCTCAACAGGAAGAACAAACAGAGTGGGACTAAAAGGACGTTGGGCTTTAAAAACACAGGTAGGGTTTGTATTTAACCCTGAGCATATGTCGTCAAAAGAGTTTATACACACGGTAGCTCATGAGTGCGGACACGGGATATTCCGCCTGTGGCATACATTCAGCAGCAACAGCAGTTATCCTTTGGTTCGCGGAACAACCAACAACCTAATGGACTACACAACATCACCAGACTCAACAGCCCTCTTCAAATACCAATGGGACTACTGCCACAACCCCGAAAACATGACCGGTTTGTTTCAGGATGATGAAGAGGGGGAGATGGTTGGGAATATGGGAGGATATGTTATGTGGTTTATAAATGATATCAGATGTTTACGTGTAAATGGTAAGAATCGTTATAAGAACTTGTCATTTAAATATATATTAGGAAAAGATAAACGAGATTCTTGGACATATCCAGATTTATTAGATGATTTTAAATATGGGAGTATCTGGTCTTGGTGTGAATGTAAAAATGGAGAGTTAGCCTCCTCTATTGATATCTCAATTATGAGACAAGAAAATAATAAACTATATATAGGAAACAATAAAGAATGTGTGTTAGTTTTTGAAGTTAGAGATGCTTCACATAATGAATCTCCAGAGTTAGCAAAAAAGTTATTGAATTACCTTGAGGTATCATATAGTGTGTTTGGCTCTCAAAGTGATTTGTATATTAAAAAGCTAAAAGGTTTTGAAAAAGGAAAGATGCTAAGAGAGATATTAGATAGATCTACGTGTGTATTAAATAGGTTAAATGCAGAAGATAGGTTTTATATATTTGAAAGGATTATGGAAGGTGACCATGATATAACTATTGAAGAGGCATATTGTATTAAAAAGCTATTCAGTACTATATCAGATAAAAGTGAAGCTTTAAAATTATTACGTTCAGTAAAAAGCAAAGGTTATGATCATGAATTGGTAAAAACAATTAATAATTTCGATTCAAATATATTCTCAAATGTTGCGAGTGGATTAGCTTGGTTATACTATTCTCAAAATAGAGAAGATATTCTTAAAGCTGGCAAGGATGTTACATCTGAAAACTTTTTCGCTATGGAGCCATTAGGAGATATAAGGGAGAAGTACTCTAAGTTAATGAATGATGGTAGTGTAAAAGATTTCTTTGACTGGATGTATAATTCAACTACGAATTCCTATAAAGTATTTCTTGAGGAAAAAGGAATGTTCAGGATACATTGTGTTAGCACAGAGTTCTCTAATTTTGGTGATGAACGATATACATATGATTTTTATGTTGATCCGTTAGAGACTGTAAGCGTATATTTTGGATCACGAGACAAATATGTTAATATTGTTGATAATACTGTAGTAATGCCGGGTGTTTTGCTTGTTTGGATAATTGATCAAAAAGAACGTGAAATGAATAATGTTCTCATTGAATTAGGTATAACGGCAGCTACATTCTATATTGGTGGAATGACAGTATTAAAGGCTACAGGAAAAATTGGAAAGGTATTTAATACAATATTATTCTTTAAAGGATTTTCTGATTTAGTAATCAATCACCAAAATGATCAAATTAATAAACTGTTAGGTAATGAGTTTATAGAATCGTACAAAAGAATAAGTAATATAATTGACTGCACGTTAATTTTTAAACAATTCTATGACAAGGAAATTAGTCAAGAGCTACTCATGTTGATAAAAGCATGGAATGAAATATCGGATAAAAGGAAATTAAAATTAAAGAATAATTATCCAGAGGTATTTTATTATTTAGATCGAGAAATGGTGAAGTTACAGAAAAAGTGAGATTATGAGTGTATTTAAGAGGTATAGTTATATAAGAGCAATTTTTATAGGAATACCGTTTGGTATAGTATGTATAATAGTAGGAACTCAGAAATTTTTTGAAATACCAAAAGATATAGCTGAGTTATATTGTGAGGAAATCATGGTATCCTCATATGGCATGAAAATAATTTATGATGATGGAGCTGATTCAAATTTTAATGTGTTCTATATTAAAACAAATGATAAAGAGTATTACACAGAACTAGGTAAAAATATAGATATACTTGAAAAGGAACTGCCCGTTTTATTGAGACAAACTAATATTATAAAAGTTTGGCACTTAGATGGGGATAACTATATCAAACAATTGTCAGTAAATAATTTTATACTGATTGAGTATTCCCCACCTTATTGGATTGCTCATTTCTTTTTATGGTTAGGAATTATTACGTTAAGTACAGGTTTAGTTTATGTGATAAAACATCCAGAGGATTTTACAGGTAGAAAAATTTATAAAAAAAAAGGAGAACCAAGTAAAACTAAAGATTAAAAAGTATGTTATGCTGCTGATTGTCTAATAGGAATTGATGTTTTTGAATTATTAAAAAGATACAAGAATAGTGGAAGTATAAACTTGAAGGAACTTGGGATTCAGTGCGCAATACCTGTAGCTATAGGCTCTGTTTTTAAAGTAGCATCTCGTAAGATAGGTAGATTTGAAAATCTAAAAGGGTTTAACCTAATAAGAATCTAGAATTTCTTAAATAGATTTGGGATTAAGAATAAAGGAAAATATATATGAGCTTTGTGGAATAGATAAATCAGGGGCAAAATATGAATATATATGTTAGTTAAGTGAAGAATCAAATATCTGGATTATTTATAAGGTTGAGTGAAGACAATCTTATTATAGATTTATATAATAAAATTCATGATGTGTTTGGAAAAGACAATCAAACTAAGTTCATGAGTGAATTATTGCTTTTGTATTACTCTCAACCACAAAGCTATCTTAGTTCTTGTGCAAAGTCATCTAGATTTTATGTGCCTTGGGTAAATGAACCAACACATTATTATGAATATAAAATAAGAAGCTATACTAAAAATAATTATGGATATTTGAATAATACATTAGGAGAACGAAATAAGGGGGATATAGTAATTTCTGCAGATTATTTTTATTTAACTGGAATGTGGAATACAGATGAAGATGCATTTGAACCTATTATTGTATCTCCGTTAACATGTCTATCGGTTCATTTTTATACACCAGTTGAGTTTATTGGAGTTGAAGATATGGTATTACCAATGCCTGCGATATTTTTTAAATGGATGACAGAAAAGGTTCTTGAAAGACAACAAGAAGTAGCTGCAGATTTGATATTAAAGATTGCTTCTGTATCTATACCAATCACACAATTAGCAATAGGGACAAAAAATGTTGCTGGAGCAATTATTGCAGTTACATCTTTAATACATGCTTCAGGTAATTTATTTATTGAATTATCTGATATTTCTTGTCAAAAATTAAGTACCTTCCAAACTGCTGAAAGATTTTGCGCATTGTGGAGTAATTTAGGGTTAGTAACAAGTACAACTTCTAATCTTAATGATGTCGTTGGGAAAAAGTTACCTATGTTTTATATTCTTTGCTTTACATGGGATAATATGCTTAATGATGCTGATTTATCTCTAGAACAAACTTTAGGAAAGAATGAGTACAATAAGATTAATAATATAATCACTCAAATTAAACACGCTTTGAATGAATAGATTTGTAAATACTACTAGATATCTCTATGCAATTCTATCAGCTATTCCTATAGGTATAGTTTTATTTTTCTTTGGTATAAATGGATTAACACTTGATGAAAGTGATTTGCATAAACGAACAGGAATTGTTAAAGAACTAAAACAAAAAGACAATATAATCTTCCTGAAATTGAATAATGAGCCAGATTATTATCATACAGGTATACCTAAAAGAGTTGAAGCAATTCTAGATAACATTAATCTTGAAGATAAAGTAACTATTTATAGGATAAAAAACAATGATGGTTTATGTTATATAGAAAAGCTTACAAAGGATGATAAAACTATAATTGCATTTAATAAAGCATTATGTTACCATTTATTTCTTTGGTATTAGGATTAATAATTATTATGATAGGAATAGTTTATTTGATTAGAAACTTTTCTGATTTATTTGGTGGGGACAAAGAGAAAATGGAGGATTTTTTAGATCCTTGGAGGAAAAATAAAGGTTAGTTATATAATTTCCAAGTTCAATAGAAGAATTGTTAAGAGTCGAAGGATATATTATTAATAGTGATTATAAAACTATTCCTGATACTGAGTCAGGTACATATAATAGAACATTTTATATTGAAACTTCAGACGGAAATGAATTTTATGTCGTACTAGGAAAGTATAAATCTATTCTAAGTTCAACAAAGTTTGACAATAAAGAGAAAGTAATTCTTTGGCATGACGAGAAATATATAAGACAATTGATTTATAAAAGTAATATGATCCTCCTTATTGGATTGCTCATTTCTTCTTCTGGTTAGGGTTATTTATGACAATATTAACAACAATAGCTCTGATTAAAAATCCAGAGTATCTAACAGGAAATGCGAAAACAGGAAAAAGAAATAATTAGATTAATGGATACAAAAACAAAATCATTTTTTCTTAAATCTTCCTATTATAGATCTTTTTGGCTTATAGCAATAGGGATTATAATAGTTTTTTATAGCATTAATAATATCAACAAAACTGTTAATGATTTTCCTGTAATTGAAGGAAAAATAACAGATGCACATTTGTTATGGGGTGATGCACCTTTTAGTTTAAAACTGGATACTAATAAAGATAATTGGTATAGTATATATTATGAGAAAATGTTTCCAGTATTGACAGAAAAGGCAATTGTTGGAAAGAGGGCTAAAATATGGTATAATGAGAATAATAATATAGAACAACTTATTGTAGATGGAGAAGTTATATATCCATATTCAAAAGCTATATGGTTGTGGATTGTATTGATGATATTTGGACTTTTTATGTCATTAGGGAATGTATACTATATAATTAAATATTCATCTCATGCCAAGGGAAAAGAGTCATAGATGGCATTACTCAGCACTATATTAATAGTAAAAACAAAGGGGTGGGGTACCTATGATCTGATGGAAAAGCATAGTAAAAAGAAATCATAATAATAATAGTTTGGCAGCGGGAGCTTGGAGTTGTTGTGGCGAACGAAAAAGTTCAGTCGCATAAGA
>DKJY01000102.1 GCA_002454955.1 Bacteroidales bacterium UBA6680 | reverse complement strand
TTTGTCAGATGGAACTTGCATTTATAATCATTCTCGTGTGTGTGAGAACTTTTCTCATGCTTCGTTTTATCTAAAGGGTTATCTGTTTTACTACAATACTCTCCACCCTGAACAGAAACTATATCTCCGCTCAGATATCTTATATCATGTTGTGTAAAATAGTGTTAGCATTATAGTTTGGTTTTCGGTTATAAATATATGTAAATATTAATATGTACGCAATAGGTGTAGTGTTATTTAATTGTATTTATGGGTTTGTGAGGGCACCAGCTTTGTAGAGCCACGAGATAGCAGCTTATTTAAAGATTGATTAAATAGAAATCCAAATTTTATATATAGTTGAGCCAAGTTCTTGAACTTGGGTTTTTGCTAAGTTGTTTCTGCTTCAAATCCGATACCAACTCTGCAACGCCACGAAGAGGCAGCTTATAACAGCCATATGCAACGCATCGGGGTATTTAATAAAAGTATTAAGGCGTGCTGAAAGCACAGCTTAAAATTGTTGTTTAAACGTTTATGCCTTAAAACCGACTAAATCCGAGGATTTAGTCTAACGGACTGGCATAAAAAGTTAACCTCTCTTAGCGTAGTTGGGATTTTAATTATAAGTGGTAAGTTGTCAATTATTAATTTCTATCATTAACCATTTATTCGGCAATATAGCATTCATAATATACCAGTACCACCATCACCACCATCAGATGACGGCTTATTTTTAGCTTTTCATTTTTCACTTTTAGTTTGTATCGCTTAGAGTAGGGCGAACGGTTCTGCATGAGTCTCAATTCTACACTAAGCGAATACCGTAGATTTATTTAGTATCAGAATATATAGAACACTCATTTTACTGTATTAGTTGATATTACGCTAAGTGAGACTCGTTGCTTGATAGAGTATGTAGGGTAATCTAAGGTTAGCGGGTTTGTAATTAATAATGTCAATCAATTAACAATTATCAGTCAGCATTCATAATATACCATCACCACATCAGATGACAGCTTATTTTTCACTTTTAGTTTTTTAGGCAATTGTACTGTATAGGTAATTTTTCTACTTTTGATACAGAAACTTAAACACAATGAGTTTGAAACAAAATATCTCACTTTACAGGAACCAACTTGATTCATCAATCAAAGCGTTTAAGAATGTTAAAGATAAACATCCAGAGATTGCAGTTTTCGAAAATCTGGTTGATAATCTCAATATTGAGCATTATACCAGATTGATGACAGAAGATATAAAAGTAAAACTATGTGATTACTGGACTAATCCTAACTTCAGGAGATCAGAGATATCTCAAAAATTAGATGGATTATTAATAGAATATAGTTACCTGGATGAAATAGATTCTAAATCATTTGTCTATGGATTAATAGATGTTAATCATAATGTCTCAGATTTTGATAGATCATATAATTTGGAGAATTATGATCTGTGTACAAATTTTCAGAGTCTTCCGGGACCTCAGTTATCTGTTACCAATGAGTTGCATAGATTAAACCATAGTGTGCTTGATGAGAAGTACGACTATATTGAGATATATTTTGAGAATGGGTGGAATGAGCTAATAAAGCTATATAAAGATGCTGTTAAACTGACTTTATCGTTAGCATTTGAATCGGTAATTGAGGCTGGACTAATTGATAAGTTAAATATGAATCCGAATTTCTTTATTCTGATACAACAACACGACAGCGAAGGATATTTAATAGCTAAAAAATAGCGGTGTTAATATGCGAGCATCACCATTCAGATGACGGCTTATTTTTAGCTTTTCATTTTTCACTTTTAGTTGTATCGTTTAGAGTAAGGCAGACGATTCTGTATTAGTCTCAATTCTACACTAAGCGAAATACCGTAGATTTGTTTAGTATCAGAATATATAGTACACTCATTTTATTGTATTAGTTGATATTACGCTAAGTGAGACTCGTTGTTTGATAGAGTATGTAGGGTAATCTAAGGTTAGCGGGTTTGTAATTATTAATGTCAATCAATTAACAATTATCAGTCAGCATTCATAATATACAATCACCACCATCAGATTACGGCTTATTTCAGCGTAACACATTTTGGCTTAAAGTAAGATGTTGCTGCATTAATTAAAACACAACAACATCTAGGTTATAATAAGAATTTAAACAAAGTCTACAGATCTACTGTTCAGGTGTTGAACTTCTACGTCCCGGAAACTGTCTCGACAGATCTTCATATATTGATGTTGTACCCGAAACGTTCTGCTTAGATACCAGCTTAATACTTCTGTAATATGCAAGAGCTGTATTATATATATCTGTACTTAACAGCTTATTGGTATCGTCTAATCCCTCTGTAATAGAGTTTAGTTCATTTATAATAGGCATTATTGTTTTGCGAGCCTCTATATCTGTTATGAACTTCTCTTTATCAATATAAAAAGGAATTATTTCAGGTCTCTGCTCCATATACCCAAACACTCTGTCTATCCAGTTCTCCGTTTTGGTATTTATTCTACCGTAAGATTTTCGCTCTTCAGGCGATAGGTTTATCACTTTACTACTAAGAATGTCTTTTATAGAGGTTAATGATCTCTTTATCTCATCTATCTCCTCTTGTTCAAAACTGATATTAATTAAATCATCAATGCTCATATTAGTTTTCTTTAAATGTTCATAATTGAATTAATTACTTCAAATTACAAATATTATATATTGGAATCAAGTGTTTGGAAATAAAATATTTGCATTAATGATAAGTGCTTTGTGTTATACCAAAAAGCAATAACGGTTCAACTGCCCGTATTATCTGACTTATGGCATATCAGAAAAAAAATTATGAAAATTTTTATATTAATAGTTAAATAACTGCTGATAAATTGATATTTAGATAATAAAACCGGATGACAGCTTATTTCAGCGTAATACATTTTAGCTTTTTATTTATCACTTTTAGTTTGTATCTAACCTGATAAAGTATTGGTAAAATTAAATTCGAACCGGCTTAGTCTGTAGTAGCCACTCTTAGCGTAGTTAGGAGTAGTGTGTTGCGTGTATTTAGAAATAAGTTAATGTAGTAATTGTTTTAGTACCCAGTATCGCTTAGAGTAGGGGCGGACGGTTCTGCATAAGCCTCAATTCTACACTAAGCAAAATACCGTAGATTTATTTAGTATCAGAATATATAGTACACTCATTTTACTGTATTAGTTGATATTACGCTAAGTGAGACTCGTTGATTGATAGAGTATGTAGGGTAATCTAAGGTTAGCGGGTTTGTAATTATTAATGTCAAGTAGCCACTCTTAGCGTAGTTAGGAGTAGTGTGTTGCGTGTATTTAGAAATAAGTTAATGTAGTAATTGTTTTAGTACCAGTATCGCTTAGAGTAGGGGCGGACGGTTCTGCATAAGCCTCAATTCTACACTAAGCGAAATACCGTAGATTTATTTAGTATCAGAATATATAGTACACTCATTTTACTGTATTAGTTGATATTACGCTAAGTGAGACTCGTTGCTTGATAGAGTATGTAGGGTAATCTAAGGTTAGCGGGTTTGTAATTATTAATGTCAATCAATTAACAATTATCAGTCAGCATCCATAATATACCATCACCACCATCAGATGACTGCTTATTTTTCATTTTTCACTTATCACGTTCATTTATCACTTAATAATTGTTACTCTTTTGTATACTGCGATACATAGCAGTGGGGTAGTACATAAGAGTCATATGTTTTACCCTCCTCAAATCCTTCTGCACGTTCTTTTGTTACAACCAGCTCAAAAGAGAACTCACTCTTTGGGTCATAATCTCCGTTAGCAGAGAAGTTATTTTTAAATGACAGATATACATCAGAGTTAAAATATCTGATAAGGTTTGTATAGTTTATTAAATCCTTATCAACTTCATCGTCACAAAAAAAGTTAGAAAACTCCAGATTATACAAGATACGTGGTATTATATCATAAATATGGTCGCTTTCAATTAATCCGGATACCCTTTTTAGGGTAAAGTTTAACTTTACAACAGGCTCAGCACCTATTCTGAAATACTCAACAAATGCTTTCTTAGTTATTTTTTTATTGCCAAAAGCTTTCATTACTGTTTTAATCTGTGGTGCCTTATATACCGAAGCATCATCAAAATATTTATCTACAAATATACCTTTCTCTTCAGCTGTAATAGACTCATTAAACTCTTTATCTAGGGCAGTGTAAACCTTTTTGAGAATATACTTACTCAGTTTACTGCCTAAAAATTTTCGATATGCTGATTCATTTAACTCTTCTATCTTATCAACGGTTAACTCAAAATTCTTTGTCTGTTTTGGTTCTATAGCAAGTGCATCAATTAATTTTTGATTCTCATGATGAATCTCTTTTTGCCACCAATGTATACCAAAATGCCTTGAGATACCTCTCTCAATTAGTTCAGTAAATGTAACCGGAAGTAGTTTAACCTCTCCATCATTGTCCCATTCGTAGAATAGTGATTTATCATCTTCGTTAACCAGTAGAATTCCATACGCAGAGTCATCGCCAATAAAGAATAGAACATCTGCTTCTGGTGAGATCTCTGAATTATCATTAAGAAAATACTCTCCATAACTTTTAGCTTTCTGATACGGAAGACGATAGTGCATATTCTCAGCAGAAAAGGTATTTCTACTATCTCTTGATAGACCAACTATGCAAACACCATTATATGAGCCGTCAGGACCGGTATAAAAGAACTCTACACCATTTACTCCATTGTAAAATTTTAGCATATCTTCCGGAATAATATCTTGCCATTTACGTAGTTCATCTCCAATATGTACCCTGGCAACATTAACCTTAATATCACTTCTTTTGGCCATCTTTCCCATCCAGATAAATAATCTTTGCTTTAAGCTTAGTTTCTCGTTCATATGTTTATTCTTTCTTTTCAATGATCATGTGGAACTCGCATTTATAATCAT
>DKJY01000089.1 GCA_002454955.1 Bacteroidales bacterium UBA6680 | reverse complement strand
CTGAAAGATGGGTTAATGATCGCTCTATCTCAGACAGAACCGATGTGGTTCCTGTAATGCTTACAAATGCAGGGAGTGTAATAAAACACAGCGAGGTTATGACCAGCCACAGTTATCTTTTTCACAGAGAGATGAAGACTGTTACCGATACAGGACTATATATAAGTCGCCGACCGCTGTTTGAGGTAGGTTACAGCGGGGGATACAGATCTTCTGGCAGAATGTATAAAGATAAACGTAGCGATGTAGAGCAGAGAAACGGATTCTATATACACTCATTTCTGAATGCATCACAGAGTAAGGATAGTACAAGTGTAAGTAGCTGGTATCACAGATTAATGGCGCGAGTATATGGAGAGAATATAGGTATCCCGATGCGTGCACAGCTTGTATTAGGAGTTAATACATCTCGTTATTATATGTTTGATCCATCCTATTATCTGAAGGGAGATGATATAAAAAAAGATGCAGGAGGGTTTGTAGAGGGAAATGTACAGTTTCCGTATAGAGGATTTAATGCATCGTTTATGGCAAGGATTTATAGTGGAGGTATAAAGAGTGGTGACAGCTATTTTTCAGGAGATATCACGTTTGATTTTTCGCTGTTTGATTATACATGGCATACAAATGCAGGTTTATCCTTTAGCAGCTCAAGTGCAAACTATTTTGAGAGCCGTTTCTTCTCAAACAGGATTAAGTGGAATGAATCCCTTCCTCGTGAGAATAAAACATCATTATCCGGGGTCATAAGCTCTTCAGATTTAGGATTGTTACTGGAGGGTTACTATAATCAGATAGGGAATTTTATAAGTTATGATACTCTTGGAGTAACAACAAACGACGGACAGTTTGCAGTGTTTGGATTGCGTGCCAAGAAACAGTTTAGGTTAGGAGGATTACGAACAGATATATTGATAGATTTTCAGCAGAGTACAGATGAGAGTGCATTGAGTCTGCCATTGTTAAGTACCGAGACTAAACTATACTGGGAGGATGATATCTATTTTAAGAAGACAGATGGATTATTAGATTATCAGATAGGAGTAAGCCTGAGATATAATACAGAATACTATGCAGATGCATATGAGCCTGCTATGGGTGTTTATGTACAACAACGTATAAAGAAATATGGAGGTTACCCGTGGTTTGATGCGTTTTTAAACATCAAAGTAAAACGTATGGTAATATATCTAAAGTATACCCATTTTAATGAGAGTTTTTCAAATGGAGAGTACTTCCGTACGCCCTATTATCCGGCTGCTCCAGCTGCTTTAACATACGGATTTATTTGGAGATTTTATAATTAGACAGGTTAGCAAAAGGTTAATTTTAACACTTTTAACATTTTTTTTACGATTTATTTATATAACTTGCGCCCTGAAATTTTACAGATATATGCAGATATTAAAAATAACATTGAACAATATATTAGATATGTGTATTCTGTAATGAGAATTGATTGCATGAAGCGAGATTTGAAAAAATATTATTTATTAGTAAGACAAATTTAGAGGGGCAGTTTTGTGTGACAATTCGTGACATATTAGAATGCATGAAACGAACTTAAAAACATTTCTTAACAAAGCAAACACAATCATTTTTGGTACGTTCCATGTAGCCGTAGAAACTAAAAAATATACACATGAAAACAACATTTAAATCAGTCTTAAAGACCATTGGTCTAATGGTATTGGTCGTCATCATTACCAATTGTAATAAACAGCAATTGGTAACAGAAGAGAAAGCAAACATCACCGAAACAGTTTCAATTGATCTTGCCAAGATCAAAGAGAGGGGTAAACTCATTGCCTCAACAAGCTATAATTCAGTTAATTATTTTATGTATAAAGGTGCTCCTATGGGATATCAATTTGATATGCTCAGATTGTTAGCGTCCGAACTAAATGTTAGCCTTGAAATTGTAGTAAATAATGATAATGAAGATGCTTTTAGAAAACTAAATACTGGTGAATATGATTTGATTGCTAATGGATTAACAGTTACAAATGATAGACTGAAAAGTGTAGGTTTTACACAACCATTGGTAAAATCAAGACAGGTATTAGTTCAACGTTTACCTAAAAAACAGAAAGGTATACCAAAAAGAGAATTGCATGAAAATATAATTACAGATGCTAAGCAGTTAGCAGGTAAGGTTGTATATGTACAACAAGGTACAGTTTTTGTTGACAATCTTAAAAATTTATCAGATAGTCTTGATAATCCTATTACAATTATTGAGCTGCCAGAAGAGCAGGAAGATATAATAAAGCTTATAGCAAATGGTGAAATAAACTATACTGTATGTGATGAAAATATTGGATTAGTTAATCAGACTTACTACCCAAATATTGATGTGAGTTTACCTTTAAGTGCTAAGCAAAATTTGGCATGGGCAGTGAGAAAAAATTCTCCCGAATTATTAAATGTTATTGACAAATGGTTAACTAGTAAACAATCTAAATATCCAAGAGCTATTCTGTACAAGAAGTATTTTAACAATAAAAAATCAAAGAGAATAGTTAATAGCGATTATTATACATTGAGTAGTGGTAAAATATCAGTATTTGATGATATAATAAAGATAAAGAGTGAATTAATTGGTTGGGATTGGAGACTACTAGCTTCGTTGATATATCAGGAATCAAGATTTAATCCTGAGGCAGAATCGTGGATGGGAGCTTATGGTCTTATGCAATTAATGCCTACAACTGCTGATATGTATAATATAACAGAAGAATCAACACCTGAACAGCATATTACGGCAGGAGTAAAGTATATTTCCTGGATTGATAAGAGACTGAAGAAAGCAGGTATTGGTGATGAAGAGAGAGTGAAGTTTGTTATTGCTGCATATAATGTTGGACTCGGTCATGTAAAAGATGCCAGAAAACTTGCTGTTAAATATGGTAAGAATCCTGATATATGGGAAAATAACGTTGACTTTTTTGTTTTGAATAAATCAAAGCCAAAGTATTTTAAAGATCCTGTTGTTAAACATGGATATGCCAGAGGAAGTGAAACATATAAATATGTTATCGAGATTATTGATCGTTTTGAGCATTACAAAAATCTGGCAATACTCGATTAAAATCAAAACCATTTAACACTTCTGTTAACTCAGAGAGTATCATAGCTGTTGCACCCCAAACATGATTATTATAAAGGTCGTAATATGGTGCATTAATGGCTTTGTTATTTATGGTTATAGTTTTGTTTTTTCTTGAATTAACAGAGAATATCTTGTTTATGTCAACCTCAATAATATGTTCAACCTCACTTTTATCAATATTAAATACTGGGGTGTATGGTAAAAAACATAGAACAGGTAGTACTTTAATATTACTAACAGGAATATATAAATTTGATAATGTGCTGATGATTATAAGGTCATCAGCACAAATACCTATTTCTTCTTTAGTTTCACGTATTGCTGTTTGAATAAGATCATAATCATACTCTTCATATTTACCTCCAGGAAATGATATTTGTGCACTGTGGGGGCCGTCATACTCAGGCCTTTTTATAAATACAGTACAGAGTTTGTTGTTTTTCGGATAAAAAATAATAGCTACAGCTGCCTCTTTGGCAGGGTTATCATCGTTATTATTAAAAACAATATTTCTGTGTTCGGGAGCCATTTTTTTTTGTGCTTCAATTCCCGGAAGTGAGTTATTAAAATAGGTTCTTAATTCATCAACAATATCTTTACACATTACTTTCTAAAATTTTTTATAAAATCATCAATCTCTGATACTCCTCCTTGATAAACTAGATAACCATCATAAGGTTCACGTGGAGTTATCTCATCATTTACAGGAGTTAACATAATATCCTTAATTTTTTCAGTGTCATTCGTCTGACCAAGAGCCCATCCAAGCTTAATATAAGCAGTCTCTGGTAACATATTTCCGGCAGGAACAATTCCCATCTTCATTAAGTCACGTCCGGTATCATATACAAACATATTAACATATCCCCATATTGTTTGTAATGTCATGTACATAACAATATCCTTTTTTTGTGCTCTCTCTATAGCTGAATATATGCTTTTGTTAACATGTCCTAATCCTGTACCAACAAAAACTATACCTTTATATCCACACTCTACCAGAGAATCTATTACGTCGCCTTGCATTCCAGGATAATAATATACCATGGTAACCTTTTCGTTAAATACAGGTGTACAAGTTACATTTTTATCATCTCTTCTTACCTTTCGATCTGTTTTAATTTTTTTAATACCTATGTCCTTGTTTATTGTGGCAAGAGGTGTGTCACCAATAGTTCTGAATGTAGACCTGTATGATGAGTGCATTTTACGAACCCTTGTACCAGGATGTAGGAAGCCGTATTCATCAGATGTTGGCCCAAACATGCATACCATAACTTCAGCAATATCGCTATATGCTGCTGTATATGCTGCATGTATTAGGTTTAGAGCAGCATCAGAAGATGGTCTGTCTGATGAACGTTGAGAACCAACAAGTACAATAGGTATTGGTGGGTTTTGTATCATAAATGTTAATGCAGCAGCTGTGTGGTGTAAGGTATCAGTTCCGTGTCCAATTATAATACCATCAACTCCTTTTTCTATCTCATCTTTAATAGCTTTAGCAAGAATTACGTACTGTTCAGGTCCCATATTTTCACTAAATACAGAGAACAGTTTTTCTGTTTCAATATTACATATATCTGCAAGTTCAGGTACAGCTCCATAAAGCTCTCCTGGAGAGAATGCTGGTATTACAGCTCCGGTTCTGTAATCTAATCTTGATGCTATAGTACCTCCTGTACCAAAAAGCTTTACATTAGGTTTGTTGTCAGAATATGGAAATTTTTTCTCAGGGATTTTATAATTTGCTTTATAGTATCCTAACTCTCGGATTTCGGTTATTGTACTAATATTTATACCAATATTATATCCTGTATCTATTTTTAGAACCAGATGTTGGTCATTGTCATTTTCTGAACGTGGTAAAAGTGTACCTATAAACTGACCTCGTGTAGTTGTTATTTCTACCTTTCCCCATACCCGACAATTGTATTTTTCAAATATCTTTAACGATTCACCTTTATATCCTTGTGTATTTTCGCTATTCATGATAGTGTTGTTTCTGATGTTAATAATGTTGATAATTTTGTAATAGAAATATTACCGACAGCCTCGTTTGCAATATTACCAATAGCCCAGTTTACAGCTCTTTTATGATCTTTGTATTCAGGAATTGATTCCATTACTTTGTTTGTTTTTGTCAGAAACTCACTAAAATTAATGTTTCTTTTGTTGAAGTTAAGCCTGTTTAAAATCGAATCAGGTTCATCTAAGCCCGTTTTTGCAGCTTCAGAGAATACTCTTTTTATTATCTCAGCATCAAGACCGTTATCTGCTACATATTTAAATATATTGTATACCTTTTCAAATGGAAAATCCTTTTTATATCCGTATTTACCATGAATATGTTTTATTCTGTGCCCTATCACAGATGTAACAAAATTTGAAGCAAATCCCAGTGAAATGATTCTGTTTACCAGATCAAACAGATTATTTCTTAGAATATAGGTAAATGTATCTTTTGGAGCATTCCATTCTATTAGTTTAGTCATCTGATAATCTATATCGTTTTCCTTTTGTTGTTTAAGACTATCTATATAATCTATAGCCAGAGGTATAGGAACAGAGTCCGTATCGGGGTACATTCTGTCTGCTCCAGGCAATACTCTTTCAAAAAGTGTGATACCATTTGGTAAAGGTCTTCTTGTTTCAGAAGGTACACCCTCAAAAGCCATTATACATCTCTCTTCAACAGTTTCAATAGCTGTTTGGATATCACTTTTAGGACCCCATATTACTATTTGCGCATCATTTTCATTAGATGGTATTATCTCTTTAATTCTTTTAAAAAGTGATGGCGATATAAGTGTGTGAATATCTTCTGATGATATAATGTTAGGTTTTTCAATACAAGCAATAACCTTTAATCTATCTGATATTTCGTTACAGAAATCTCTGCCAGGTTGTGTGAAATGTGATAATATATCTTTGAATTCTGGTAAGTTTAATGCTATTATCTCTTCACATGGTAAACCATTCTGTTTTGCAATTTCTCTTATTTTAGGAAACTCTTTTGAATTCAGAGTTGTATAGCTTAATTTCCAGATATTTTTTGATATTCTTTTGTTTAAAGTCTCTCTAATATTTAATAGAGCCCACTGTCTGAATGCTTCGTTATGGGAAAGTTTTGGTATCCATTTGTTTCTTGATACTCCTTTTATTTCAACTCTTGTACCTCCTTTGCAACTGACATTAACGTCTTCTCTTCCTGCTCCCATTCCTATTCTGGATCTGCCAGATACTCTGTTTAATAATCTTATATGTTCTGCTGCATCTTTTAATTCCTGAGGAGTATATAGTTCTGGAGCTGTTACTGTCTCAATAAGAGGAACACCAAGTCTATCGGTTTTATAAACCCTATTGTGACCAAAATCCATTGTTTCACGACATGAGTCTTCTTCAATACTAAGTTGTATAAGATTAACTTTTTTATAGCCAAGATCAATTTGTCCGTTTACACCAAGAATTGCAGTGCGCTGAAAGCCAGCAGGAATACTACCATCCAGATATTGTTTGCGGGTTATATGTACCTCCCCAACAATATTTAGTTTACACAAATGACATATCTCCAGTGCATATTCAAGAGCCTCTTTATTTATAGGAAAAGGGGGAGTGTCGTCAATATCGTATGTACATGCTGTTGATTTGTGAATTTTGTATGTAATCTCTTTTTTAGTTTTAAACTCCATTAATGCTGTACCATCATAAACTCCCATCTCACTTAGTGTGGGTCGCATATGTCTTATAATTTCTGCATGGTAATCTTCATTGCTGTGCAATATTCCTGCAGGGCATCTGCAAAAGAGCTTCTCTTTTGAGTTTAACTGTTGATGAACTTCTAATCCTGATTTAAAACCTATACGATTGTAATCATCAGGCGTTGCTTCGTGAAAAGATACATATCCTATCTTCTCTTTACTTTGTTGGTAATTCTGGTTTTTCATTAGGTCTTTATTCATACGATTATTTTTTATTTAAATTTCGTATGGAACCAGTCTATATCAGTGCGAGTTGGGCTCTACCAGAACTGGTATAGAGGGTTTCATTTATTAAAAAGGGTAAATTGAATTTCAGACTCTTAATTTATGGTTTATTTTCAGCAATACCAAAAAGAGTATCTAACTATACAGTTAAATAGTTTAACAGTTTACAGTTTGTATTAAGACTGTAGTGTTTATAATATTGATGAGTTAAATTATAATTTAGTGAAATTCAGATGATTTGTTTAGTTAGATTTTAGGAGGGTAGTTTTTTAGTGTGTAAATATATCTAAGCATACAGATATCTCTTTTGGGGAGATGTGCATAACTATAAAGGGAAGGTGTTTATCTAATTGTAGTATAAACACCTTACTTATAGTATTCTAAAGTTTATTTATAATTTCTTCAAGCCATATAACCTGATCTTCTGGTAACATATATGTGTTATCAAGTGTAATTGCATCATCTGCTTTTGCAAGCGGACTAATATCTCTGGTTTGATCAAGGTGATCGCGAGATATTATGTTTTCCTCAATATCGTCATAATTAACATTGTCACCTTTAGCTATAAGTTCATCATATCGTCTTTTAGCTCTTACTTTAGGATCTGCAGTCATAAATATCTTTAACTTTGCATCGGGGAATACAGCGGTTCCTATATCACGACCATCCATTACAATTCCTTTTTTTACACCAAAACCTTGTTGAAGTTTTACTAATTTCTCTCTTACACTTCCAATGCTGCTTATAATACTAACCCTAGATGAAACGGTAATAGATCTTATCTCGTTCTCAACATTTTCTCCATTAAGTTTGGTAATCTGATTTCCTTTATTGTCGTATTCAAAATCTATATCTATATTATTGAGAATACCATTAAGCTTAACAAGATCTACAGTGCCGTTATCTATAATATTATGTCTTATACAGCTAAGAGTAACTGCTCTATACATTGCTCCGCTATCTACATATGTATAGCTGTATTTTCTTGCAATCTTTTTTGCAAAAGTGCTTTTACCGCAACTTGAAAAGCCATCAATAGCAATTACAATTTTATTTTGTAAAATATTCATATTATGTTATTTGTGTTATTCGAATTTAATTGATTTCTCTGGAGTTATTCTGGATATGATTATTGAAGGTACTATAAGTACTATAAAAGTTATTGCAATTGTCCCTGCATTTAATAGTATAATTTGTACAAGATCAATCTCAACAGGAACTCTGTTTATAAAGTAGTTCTCAGCATTTAGTGTTAGTGGTTTAAAGTACTTTTGTATAAAACATAATCCTAGACCTATTATATTACCAAACAATAATCCTCTGTACAGAATAAACAGACTGTGATATATAAATACTTTTCGGATGATAAATGTTTTTGCCCCAATAGCCTTTAGTATTCCAATCATGTTTGTGCGTTCCAGTATAACAATCAGCATTCCTGATATCATATTAAAGCAAGCTACAATAATCATAATTGTAAGGATAAAAACAACATTCATATCCTGAAGCTCAAGCCAGTCAAATAATCCACTTTTTTTCTGCACAATACTTTCTGTACGTATTGGTTCGTCTTTATAGTCAAAGTTAAGAATCACAATATCCTCTACTTTGGTTGCCATAGATTCAAGATTATCAAAATTATCTATGGTTATTTCGTAACCACCAACCTTATCTTTTCCCCATCCGTTAAGTCTTTGAATATGCTTTATATCACCTATAATATAACGTTTGTCATATTCAGCCATAAATGTTTCATATATACCACACACGCTGAATTTTCTCATTCTCGGAGGCTTCTGTATAAAGTACATATAGAATGATGAGTCAATATCAAGATGCAACATTTTTGCAAGTTTATTTGATATTACTACATCATTTGTACGTTGTATAGAGTCTATTTTTGGCAGGCTTCCTCTTATAAGATATTTATTGAATGAGGTTTTGTTGAAATCTGTATTTATTCCTTTTAAAACAGCACCCTGAATCTGATCTTTAGTTTTCATAACCCCTGCTTTTGTTGCAAAAGTTTGAATAGATTTTATCCCTTCAATAGATTTTATTGTGTCAATATATTTAAGAGGATGAGCAATAGGAGAAGATTCAAATGATCTGTTTGGGTCATATTTTACTAACCTAATATTCGATTCAAAATCGAAAACTTTCTCTCTTATTTCACTCTTAAACCCTTTTACAACGGCAAGAGCAGCAATCATTACAATAATGCTTAAGGCAACCCCTGCCACTGCAATTTTAATAATTGGCCGTGTTAATGTCTTTGATCCTTTGTGATCAAAGAAAATTTTTCTGGCAATAAATAGTTCTGTATTCAAGGCTTTATTTTACATTTGAATACAAATGTAGTAAATAAAGAGATAGATAATTATTTGATTTGATGAGAACTGTTTTTAGAACGTCTGTTTTTATTCTGTTTTTTGTTGTAATAAGCTGTAATATGTTTTCTAAAAACATAAGTAGTGTTATACCTGGGGCTTACAATATAGAGGAATACAAAGCTATTTTAAAAGATAAAAAGGTTGCAATAGTGGCCAATCATACATCGTTAATAGGAGAAACTCATTTGGTTGATAGTTTATTAATCGAGGGTATAAATGTGGTTAGCATATTTTCTCCAGAACATGGGTTTAGGGGTGATGCTGGTGCTGGTGAGTTTGTGGATAATGGGATTGATATAAAAACGGGATTGCCCCTTATATCGCTATATGGTAAGAATAAAAAGCCAACCGTAGAACAGCTAAAAGATGTTGATTGTGTTGTGTTTGATATTCAGGATGTAGGTGTTAGGTTTTATACTTATCTGTCTACAATGCACTATGTAATGGAGGCTTGTGCAGAAAACAATGTAGAGTGTGTAATTCTTGACCGTCCTAATCCTAATGGTTTTTATGTGGATGGACCTGTTTTGGATACTGTATACAGATCGTTTGTAGGAATGCATAAGATACCATTGATACACGGGATGACACTTGGTGAATTGGCAATGATGATTAACGGAGAGGGATGGCTTAAAGCTGGAGTAAAGTGCAACTTGAAGGTTATTAAGTGTAAAAATTACGACCATACAAAATTGTATGAACTTCCAGTTAAGCCATCACCAAATCTGCCCAATATGACATCTGTTTACTTATACCCATCATTAGCTCTATTTGAAGGGACGGTAGTGAGTGTGGGTCGGGGTACAGATTTTCCATTTCAGACATTCGGACACCCAGAGTATAGCTATGAATTTACATTTACACCCAGAAGTATAAAAGGAGTTAGTATGTACCCAAAGCATAAAGGTGAAATGTGTCATGGCATGGATTTAAGAAGAGTAGATTTAGATTCAATTATAAGAAATCCTGGGTTAAATATAGAGTGGCTTTATATGGCATACAATGCCTACAATAAAAAGGATAAATTTTTTAATAAGTTTATCAGAAATCTTTATGGTAGCAAACAACTTGAAGAGGATATCTTAAGTGGTAAAACTCCAAGTGAGATTAAACTTAGTTGGCATGAGGATATCTTAATATTTAAACAGATCAGGAAAAGATATCTGCTTTATCCTGATTTTGATAAATAAAAATAATATGAATATGCAGAATAACTTTTTTATTGACAGACAGACACTATACGAGTTGCAATTATTTACAGATGACGATAACGGACAATCAATATCTGGCATTTTTATGAGTGTAAATACAGAGGGAGGTAAACAGAGAATAAATGAACTATTCAGAGCACCTTTAAATTCTGTTGTTGATATAAAAAAGAGACAATCTGCAATACAGTATATTATGCATACTGATGGCTTTAACAGTTTTCCGACATCGCAACAACATATGGATGCAATAGAGTTGTATTATTACTCAAAAGAGCCGGTTATTGTTGCACGTAATGGTTTTGTAGCTACGTTAGAGAGTATATGGCTTAGAATAAAAAAACGATCTGTATATAATAAAGTATATAGAGAAGGAGTGATGGCAAATCTTCAGTTTATTAAAAGAATGAGAGCGTTTGCGAATGCTATAAATAACGAAGATATACCAGAACTGTTAAGAGATATTGTATTTCAGATATTTATATTTACAGATATTCCTGATATAAATAGTGCATTAAAATTAATTGATAATAGTTCGGATTTCTCTTTTATTCAGTTACTGCATCTTGATAAACTTTTTAGAGAGGTGCTTAGAGAAGAGTACACACTATTTATAGATAGTATCTATGAACTTGATATGTATATGGGAATTGCTCAATCGGCAAATAAATATAAGTTTATATTTCCTGTTTTTGATGATGATGTATCTGGTGTTGATATTAAGGGATTATATCACCCGTTCTTAACCAAAGCAATTGATAATGATTTTACCTATAGTTCAGATAAAAACTTCTCATTTCTTACAGGACCAAATATGGCTGGAAAGACAACATTTCTTAAAGCATTGGGAGTTTCTATATATCTCGCTCATATAGGTCTGCCAGTTCCTGCTACAGGTATGACATTGAATAAATTTAGTGGATTGTTTACGAGCCTTAATACTGTTGATAACCTTACAAAAGGGTATAGCTATTTCTATTCTGAAGTTTTACGTGTAAAGAGTATTGCGCAAACACTACATAAGACTCCCAAGATATTTGTAATATTTGATGAGTTGTTTAAAGGTACAAATGTAAAAGATGCTTTTGATGGCTCAATGTTGGTTATTGATGGATTGTGTAAATGGAGTAGCAATTATTATGTATTGTCATCGCATTTGCTGGAATTGGGTGTAGATCTTAAAAGCAATCATAATGTGCAGTTTAATCACTTTTCATCATCAGTAAAAGATAATAAACCAGTATTTGATTATAAGTTACACACAGGATTGTCTGATGAGCGAATAGGGTTGCAAATAATTAAAAGTGAGGGAATACCTCAGTTACTAGAACCAAAATAGTAATAGATTTTCTGATTTATTAAATAACAATTTTAAAATATCTTAATTTTGTTGCAGAGGTAATCATTACTAATATTATTAAAGATGAATGTTCAGATAGATCCAAAATCAGGTTTTTGTTTTGGTGTAGTATATGCTATAGAGAAAGCAGAGAATGAGCTTGAGAAGGATCCTTTATTATATTGTTTGGGAGATATTGTACATAACTCTGTAGAGGTTGACAGGCTATGCAAAAAAGGACTTGTTACAATTGACCATGAACAGTTTAAAAAGCTGCATAATTGTAAAGTTCTTATAAGGGCTCATGGAGAGCCGCCTGAAACATATAGAATTGCGTTAGAAAATAATATTGAACTGGTAGATGCCTCGTGTCCTGTTGTATTACGGTTACAGAATAAAATTCGTGATGGCTATCAGGGTGTTGTAGAAGATGGTGGACAACTTATTATTTATGGAAAGAAAGGGCATGCAGAAGTAAATGGTTTAGTAGGACAGACTGGCGGAAATTCAATTGTTATTGAGACTGAAGATGATCTTGATAAGATAGATTATACAAAACCAGTAACTATATATTCGCAAACCACAAAAAGTATGGAAGGGTTTGCTAAAATACAGAATACAATTCGTAAGAGAATGATTGAGGCGGGTAATACTGACCCTGATAATTTCTCGGCTCATGATACTATATGCAGACAAGTATCAGGTAGGTATCCTGCTATAGGAAAATTTGCAGAATCGCATGATTTAATATTGTTTGTTAGCGGAAAGAAGAGTTCAAATGGTAAGGTTTTGTTTAATGCTTGTTTTGATAAGAATAGAGAAACCCATTTTATAACAGATATTGAGGATATTGATACAGATTGGTTTGATGATAAGGTTAAATCAGTTGGTATTTGTGGGGCAACATCAACACCATTGTGGTTAATGGAGAAAGTTGCCGAATTTGTATCTGGCTTAAAAACCGATTAATGACAAAGGAAACAAAATACTATGCTGATGTAATATTGCCTCTGGCTGTTAATAATATCTTCACATACCGTTTACCTGATGATATAGATGCTGATAATCTGCCCGGATCAAGAGTAATTGTGCAATTTGGCGCAAAAAAAAGATACTCTGCAATAGTGTGGGCTGTGCATACAAACGAACCCAATTATAGAACAAAGCTTATTGATGAGGTTGTTGATAATTTTCCGGTAATTAATTCTTCACAGCGTAAATTTTGGACGTGGATATCGGCGTACTATATGTGTACTCTTGGTGAAGTATTTAAGGCAGCTATTCCATCAGGGTTAAAGTTGGAGAGTATAACTGAAATATATTTGTCTGATAAAGATTTTAAATTATCAGAATTTACAGACGATCAGCGTATAGTTTATAATTATCTGTTGTCAACTAGAAGATGTTTATTACAAGATATTGAAGAGTTTTTTAGTAAAAGCAAGGTATCGTCTTTAATTAAAACACTTGTTGAAAAAGGTGTAATAGAACTTAAGGAGAGTATAAACGGTAATTATAACCCTACAATGATAACCTATCTCTCTGTTAATCCTGATTATAGTCTAGATGATACCTCTTTAATGTTTGATAAGTTAAAGAGAGCGGCTAAACAGCAAGCTGCATTAACAGGTTTACTTGATATAGTTCAGAAAGAAGATTGTGAATTTGTTGAGAAATCTAGACTTATGTTTGAAACAAAATCTACATCAGCTGTAATTAATGCGCTTGTAGATAAAGACATTGTTAATGTTCATAAGTTTGAGCCGGGTAAAGTAACAGGAAAGGAATCTGGTCATGTACTTAATGAGTTGTCTGAAGCACAAAACAGATCATATAATGAGATAGTTAATAATTTTAATACTGGTAAGGTTACATTATTAAAAGGAGTTACCGGAAGTGGTAAAACAGAGATATATATACATCTTATTCAACAAGCAATAAATGATGGAAAACAGGTTTTGTATTTACTACCGGAAATTGCACTTACAACTCAAATAATAACAAGGTTAAGAAGCGCTTTTGGTGAGAAAATAGGGGTATACCATTCAAGATATACAGATAAGGAACGAGCTGATCTCTATTTAAGACAGCTTGATAATGAAAGAGCACTCCCCGTAATTGTAGGTGCAAGATCGGCTGTGTTTTTACCATTTAACAATCTTGGACTTGTAATCGTAGATGAGGAACATGAACCATCGTTTAAACAATATGATCCTGCACCAAGATATAACGGACGTGATGCCGCTGTCGTATTGGCATCACTGTTTGAAGCTAACACATTATTGGGATCGGCAACACCGTCGATAGAATCTTTTTTTAATGCCAAAACAGGTAAGTATGGACTTGTAGAGCTTAATGAAAGACACAGTAAAGTAAAAATGCCTGATGTTGTGCTTGTTAATACTTTAAAGGAGCGGAGAAGAAAGAGAATGTTTTCTTTATTTTCGGGAACTCTACTTGATAATATGGATAAGGCAATCTCCAACGGAGAGCAGGTTATTCTGTTTCAGAACAGAAGAGGTTTTAGCTCTTATGTTGAATGTGGATTGTGTGCTGAAGTACCCCAATGTCCGCATTGTAATGTTAGTTTAACTTATCACAAATCATTCAATAATCTGGTGTGTCATTATTGTGGATATACAATAAAACTAATGTCTAAATGTCCTAAATGCTATAGCGGAGCAATGGAGACACGCGGATTTGGAACAGAGATGATTGAGGATGAACTTGCTGTTTATCTGCCTGAGGCAAGGGTGGCACGAATGGATCTTGATAGTACCAGAAGAAAGAATGCTTTCTCTGAGCTCATAGGTAAGTTTCAGAGTCATCAGATAGATATTTTGGTTGGGACACAAATGGTTACTAAAGGTTTGGACTTTGATAATGTATCTGTAGTGGGTGTACTTAATTCTGATTCTATATTGCGTTTTCCTGATTTTAGAGCATTTGAAAGGAGTTATCATCTGTTAACTCAGGTTGCTGGTAGAGCAGGACGAAAACGTGAAGGAGCAAAGGTATATATTCAGAGCTCCGATACCGAACATCCGGTATTGACCGATGTGAAAGAGGGGAACTACCCAAGAATGTTTGTTAATCAATGTACAGAGCGTAAGATGTTTCATTACCCACCATATGTAAGGCTGATTAAGCTGAATGTGAAACATAAGAATAAAGGGGTTTTGCGTAATGCTGCAAATGAGATGGTTAACAGGTTAAGGAAACGATTAGGTGCACGAATACTGGGACCTGTAGAGCCAATAATTGATAGAATACAGTCTTATAATATAATGGAAATAATTGTAAAACTTGATGGAAGAATACCGCATTCAAAAGTGAAAGTTTTTATTAACCAAACTATAGACGAAGTGTGTGTGCTAACATATTATAAATCTGTTATTGTTGTAAAAGATGTTGATCCTGCATAAACAGTTTTATATGAGTTTTAAATTATTATCTTTGATGTTCCAATTAATTATAATTTACTATAATGAAGATAGAGGTTTCAAATGGCGAAATAGTTGATAAACTAACTATTATACAGATAAAATTAGAGCGTATTGCAGACGAAGAAAAATTAGTAAACCTAAGAAAAGAATATGCTGTTCTTGATGAAGCAGTCTCAAAGATATTGAGTAAAGACGATGATCTATATAAAAGATTATATGATGTAAACTGTAAGCTTTGGGATATTGAAGATCGTTGTAGAGAGTATGAGCGAAATAAGGATTTTGGTGCTGGCTTTGTTGAGACAACTCGCTCAGTATATATTACAAATGATATGCGTTCTGAAATTAAAAAGGAAATAAATCTTAAAACAGGTTCAGATCTGATTGAAGAGAAGTCTTACGACGAGTATTAAGATATTAAGCCTGCGTAACGCAGGCTATTTTTTTTATATATGCGACTACTGGTATTACGTTTTTCTGCAATGGGTGATGTTGCTCTTACAACGCCTGCAATAAGAGGTGTGCTTCAGGATAATCCTGATTTAGAAATAACGATGGTTACTCCACGTTTCTTTGCACCGTTTTTTTATGATATCCCACGTTTAACTCTTTTTCATCCTGATTTTAAAAGAGAGCACAAAGGTGTTAAAGGATTATATAAACTATATAAGAAATTTAGTTCAGAGCAGAGTTTTGATGCGATTATTGATCTTCATGATGTCTTAAGATCGCGAATTTTGTCTTCGTTTTTTAAATTAAAATCAAAACCGATTTACAGAATAGATAAAGACAGAGATCAAAAAAAGAAGATAATTTCCGGGAAATTGAATAAGGTATTAAAACCATCGTGGCAACGATATGCAGATGTGTTTTATAAAACTGGTTTGGAATTTACTCCTTCTGATTTGCCATGTATACACCCTTCTGATGAGGCAATGGATGAAGTTAATAAATATGTTACATCTTTTTCTGTTGGTCATGATGATGTTTGGATTGGGATTGCTCCATTTGCAAAACATGATTTAAAGATGTGGAGTCTTGACTCAATGCGTAGCCTTATAGCAAAAATATGCTCCAACCATAAAGCAACAATATTTCTGTTTGGTGGTGGAGAGAAAGAGAAGCAAGCTCTTGATAAATTAAGCATGGGCTTTGATAAGGTTTTTAACCTTGCTGGAAAACTTGATTTTAAAAATGAGCTTGCTCTTATTCATAAACTTGATTTTATGATGAGTATGGATTCTGCAAACATGCATATTGCATCGTTGTTGGGTACTAAAACTGTTTCTATCTGGTGTGCAACACATCCAATGGTTGGATTTTCTGCATATAAACAGCCCGAAAGTTATATTATTGAGGTTTCTCGTACAGATTTACCTTGTAGACCATGTACAGTATATGGTAAAGGGAGCTGTAAACGTGGCGACCTTGCTTGCAGATACAGTATTTCTCATGATGATGTTTATAAGAGATTGATTGAGTTAAAAATGCTTGTGTAAAAGTTATCAACATGTAATTTATTGGTTTTTAGCAGATAGTATATGTGGGGGATTTGCCTAACTGAAGAGTAGAGTTTTGTTGTTAAAAAACTGTTGATAAAAATTTTGTAATTGTTTACATTCTTTTTAAGGAAATGAGAAGTTGTTAAATGATTGTACTATTTTTGGAGCTGAAATTAATATGTAAGACCAAAACCAAAATTTAGTAAAGATGGGTAAAGTTATTGCACTGGCTAACCAGAAGGGTGGAGTAGGTAAGACAACAACAGCTATTAATTTGTCAGCAAGCCTTGCTGCGCTTGACAAAAAAGTGTTGTTGATTGATGCTGATCCTCAGGCTAATTCAACATCGGGAATCGGATTTGATTTACGAAGCATCCAATCAAGTATATATGAGTGCCTTATTGGTGAAGCAAAGATGGAAGATGTTGCTATGCAGAGTGAGATGGATAATCTTTTTCTTGTACCATCACATATTGATTTAGTTGGAGCCGAGATAGAGATGCTTAATCTTCCGAACAGAGAGAAAATCCTTAAATCGGTTATTGACGGTGTACGTGATCAGTATGATTACATATTTATTGACTGCTCGCCATCGTTAGGTCTTATAACAGTTAATGCATTAACAGCCGCTGATTCGGTAATAATGCCTGTTCAGTGCGAGTATTTTGCGCTTGAAGGATTAGGGAAATTACTGAATACAATTAAAATAATTCAATCTAGATTAAATACTGAATTGGAGATAGAGGGGTTCTTGCTTACAATGTATGATGCGCGTTTGAGACTCTCAAATCAGGTTGTGGAAGAGGTGCGTAAGCATTTTCAGCAGATGGTGTTTGATACCATTATACAGAGAAATATAAAACTAAGTGAGGCTCCAAGTTATGGAAAGCCTGTAATACTATACGATGCTAACTCTAAAGGATCTTTGAATTATCTGAATCTTGCAAAAGAGTTGTTACAGAACAACGATAATACAAAGATAAATAATGAGCATAAGGTTGTAGAATAGAAATTCATCAGGAGGAAAAATGGCACAGAAACGAAGCGCGTTGGGTAGAGGATTAGGAGCGTTGATAAGCGAAGCAGAGACCACAAATACAAGTAAATCAGTAAGAACACCTGCGGAGAAGGTTGTTAGAGAGATTAAAGACTCGCCGGGTGTTACAGAGATAGAATTATCTAAAATAGAGGCCAATCCGTTTCAGCCTCGTACAAATTTTGATCAGGAAGCGCTTGAAGAGTTAATGGCTTCGATACGGGAAATAGGTATTGTTCAACCAATTACACTTAGAGAAGTTACTCCTGATAGATATCAGATAATAGCTGGTGAACGTCGTTTCAGAGCTTCGCAGCTTATCGGGAAAATGAAGATTCCTGCTTATGTGCGTAAAGCCAATGATCAGGATATGCTTGAGATGGCTCTTGTTGAGAATATTCAACGTCAGGATCTGGATGCGATAGAGATAGCTTTAAGTTATCAGAGGTTAATGGATGAATGTGAGCTAACTCAGGAGTTGCTTAGCGAAAGAGTTGGCAAGAAGAGATCAACTGTTACAAATTATCTTAGATTACTTAAACTGCCAGTTGAGATACAGCTTGGAATTAGAAAACAACTACTAAGCATGGGGCATGCACGTGCAATAATAGGAGTTGAAGATGTTATTAAGCAGCTTGATATCTTTGCTAAGATTATTAAAGAGGGGTTATCTGTACGTCAAACAGAAGAAATTGTGCGTAATATTAGTGCGGGTAAGGGTATTGTTACACCAAAGAAGACAAGTGAACTATCGTCTGAACTACTTGATATTAAGAAAGTGCTTGGAGATAAGATATCTGCAAGTGTAGATTTTAAACAGTCAAAAAAAGGTAGTGGTAAAATGATAATATCTTATAAAGATAAAAAGCAGTTAGATCAAATATTAAAGTTTTTTAACTAACATTAATATTAATATTTCTTAGATTTGTTATTCGTAACCGATCATACTAGGAAGAATTGAAATACTTTGATATATATATTAGAAAAAGCATAATAGTTATTATTATGCTTTTTGTTTGTTGTGTGGGTAAGAGTAATCTATATGCAAGTCCCAAAAAAGAGGTTAAAGACACTGTAAAACGACAAGTAAATAATACTTGGTTATACTCTATGGTATTACCAGGTTATGGACAAATAAGAAATAAACAATACTGGAAAGTTCCTATTATATATGCATCTGGGGCAGGATTAATATATATGGGTTATGATAGTAATAGCAAATATCACGAAGCTTATAATAATTATATAAATGCTAAAGATGATCCGGTTGCAAGAGCTAAATACAAAGAAGATTATACCTCATTCAGACGTCAACGTAATCTATATTATAGCGGAGCAGGCCTTGTTTATTTGTTAAGTGTAATAGATGGTATAAATGGTGTTAAATCACCAGATCATTCTCCTGCAAAAGCTACGTTATACTCAGCACTTTTACCCGGCTTGGGGCAGTTTTATAATAAACAATATTGGAAAATACCTATAATATATGGGGGAATGGTGTCGTTAATATATGGAGTATCGTTTAATAATACAGAGTATAAGAGGTTTCAAGATGCTTATAACGCTGTAAAGAATGGAGAACCTGATGAGTTTAACGGAAAACGCAGTGAAGCAGATTTGAAACATTATGTTCAGTCGTACCGTAGAAACAGAGACTTGATGGTTTTACTAATAGGTGTTGCTTATGCGTTGAACATTATTGATGCTACAGTTGATGCTCATCTCTTTGACTATGATATAGGAGATGATTTATCTTTAAGATTTGATCCGATGATGACGAATGATTTTACAGCTCCAAAACAGGTGTATTCCTATACTGGAGCAGGAGTAGGAGCGAGGGTACTAATAACATTTTAATCACATGAACATGAAAAAATTATTAATCAGCTGCGGAGTTTCACTCTGTTTGAGTGTTGGCTCATTACAAGCTGCTAATGATCATAATCCACCTCTTAAAGAGAAGGGTGTTTTAAATATTGAGAAGAATTTTAGCGATAACCTTGATAGCATATATAAGTCGTGGGCTATAAAACAATCGTTAGCAGGAGAGGATACATATTATAATGATGCTGATAGTCTGATAATTGCAGCGCAGGATTCTGTGTTTATTCCGACATTTCCGGATTCAGTTTATATTGAAAGACTATCGCGTATTGAAACACCAATATCGTTAACGTATAATAAGATTGTAAGAAATTTTATACATTCATATACAAACAGACATAGGAAGAAAGTAGAGTTAATGCTTGGATTAAGCGACTATTATTTTCCAATGGTTGAAGAGATTCTGGATAAAAAAGGGATGCCACTTGAGTTAAAGTATCTGCCTGTTATTGAATCTGCGCTTAATCCACGAGCAGTTTCAAGAGTTGGAGCAACCGGTTTATGGCAGTTTATGTATGGTACTGGGCGTATGTATAAGCTTAATATATCGTCTTATGTTGATGAACGTCGTGATCCTATTAAATCGTCATATGCAGCTGTTGAATTTATGGAAGACCTGTATGAGATGTATGGTGACTGGATACTGGTTATTGCTGCTTATAATTGTGGTCCCGGTAATGTGCGTAAAGCAATAAAGAGAGCTGGTGGAAAACGTAATTATTGGGATATATACCATTATTTACCGCGAGAAACCAGAGGTTATGTGCCTGCATTTATTGCTGCAATGTATACATTCAACTATTACAAGGAACATAATATAACTCCTAGAAAAATTGATTTCTCTGCTGTTACAGATACCCTTATGATAAGTAAGAAGGTGCATTTCAGACAGATATCAACAGTTCTTGGTGTTTCTTTACAAGAAATTAGAGATCTTAATCCGCAGTACAGACGAGATGTTGTTCCTGCACAATATAAAGAGAGACCATTAAGGTTACCATTACAGTATACTACTCAGTATATAGAGATGGAGGATTCTATTATAAACTACAAGAAAGGGGTATATTTTTCGAATGCTTTTACACAGGTTAGTCCAAAATCCAGAAGTCGTTTTTTAAACGATCCACCTCCAGGACATGTAATGGTAAGATACACTGTAAAAAAAGGTGATTATCTTGGATATATATCAGAGTGGTTTAATGTAAGAACCTCTAGTCTTCGTAGCTGGAACAGGATACGTGGTAGTATGATTCGTGAAGGTCAGAAGCTTAGGATTTATGTGCCAAAAAGAAAAGCTTCATATTATAAAAAGTTTAATACAATGACTATGGCTCAGAAGCAGAAAGCTTCAAATTCTAAATCATCTATTGCCATGGCTAATACAAAAACTGTTAAAGGAGGTGTTTATTATACAGTTAAAAAAGGGGATACTCTATGGGAAATAGCTCAGCTTTATCCTGGAGTATCAATTGCATCAATTCAACGAATTAATAAACTAGGTAATGGACGCAATATAAAACCAGGGCAACGTATCAGGATCAAATAATATATATTTTGATATTATATTACAGGAACCGATTTGCAATAAGATTTGCAAGTCGGTTTTTTTGTATTGTGTTGCTTATTTAAAATAAATAAAAATAAGCTATATTTGTAAAAAATCTAGATCATGATATTTAGTAAGAATCAAAAGATGGTAGATGTAATTCATACAGATTTTCATCTGCTTAAAATAACTGACCGATTTGGAATTAAACTTGGTTTCGGTGATAAAACGGTTTTATCTGTATGCTTGGAGTATGGTATTAATCCAGATTTCTTTGTTGAGATACTTAATGTATTTCATGATAAAAACTATTTTCCACGTGAAAATCTTAAGTCATTTTCCGCTAATACAATAATTGACTATTTGGAAATTACACACAGGTATTACCTGAAAGATAAATTACCAGAGATTGAGGGGCTTATAGGGGTATTAGTTGATAAATGCTCTGATGAGAATAAAGGTCATTATAAGCTAATTCTTGAGTTTTTTCATGATTACAGACATGAGATGAAAGATCATATAAAACGCGAAGATGAGGTTGTATTTCCTTATGCGAGAGAGATAGAGAAAGCATATAACAATGATAATGTAAGTGATTCACTACTTAAGAGGATGCGTGAATACTCTATTGAGGATTATTATAAAGAGCATGAGGATATTGAGGAGAAATTATTTGATCTTAAGAATATAATAATGAAGTATCTGCCAGAACCAGAGAATAGTAGACTTTGTTATGATGTTCTGAATGAGTTGTTTATGTTGGAGAAAGATATGAATGATCATTCGCGTATGGAAGATACTGTAATGGTTCCTAAAATAATTGATATGGAGAGATCAATTTCAGGAAATAAAAATGCAAAGGAATGATTAGTGTAACAATAATAGAACCCAGCTTTATTATCAGACAAGGGCTTGTATCTTCATTATCCGGTTTTAGAGATATTGAGATTCACAAAGTGTATGATGAGTTTGATAATATTGAGGTAATAATAAAGAAGATTGATACAGATATTGCAATATTAAATCCTTCATCAATTGATCAGATTAGTTTAGCAAAACTTATAGAAAAAGATTCAGAGTTTTTTTCTAAAAGGATTGTGTTATTCACAAACTTTCCGGTAGGATTAGATCTAGAGTCAGCTGTTAGGGCTGTGTTCTCATATCATCAGAGTGAGGCTGATATTGTTAAAGGAATGAATAAACTTGTAGCAGAACTTAATACTACAGAAGAACCTAAAGAGGAGGTTTTAAGTAAAAGAGAGCAGGATATCCTGAGACTTATTGCTTTAGGAAAAACACAAAAGGAGATTGCAGACGAACTGTTTATAAGTACACATACAGTGGTTTCACATAGAAAGAATATCACACGTAAATTAGGAATAAAAACGGTATCTGGACTTACTGTATATGCAATATTAAATAATCTTATTAGTATGGGCGAACTTCAGTAGAAAATTCGCCCTGTATAAAGTTATGTATTATACAACACCTTGTGCCATCATTGCATCTGCAACTTTAACAAAACCTCCAATATTAGCTCCTTTAAGGTAGTTTACAAATCCATCTGATTCTTTTCCGTATTTAATACAGGTTTTGTGTATATCCGTCATAATTGTTTTTAATTTTGCGTCAACCTCTTCCCTGCTCCAATTCATCTTTATGGCATTCTGTGTCATCTCAAGACCTGATACAGCAACACCACCAGCATTAGCTGCTTTTCCAGGACCGTATAGTACTTTGTGTTTTAAGAAAACATTTATAGCCTCTGGAGTTGATGGCATATTTGCACCTTCACTAATACATATACATCCGTTTTCGACTAATGTTTTTGCCTCCTCTTCATTTATTTCGTTTTGAGTTGCACAAGGAAGAGCAATATCACCTTTCTCTATCCACGGACGTTTACCATCAACATATTTTACATCATATTTTTCAGCATATTCTCTTATTCTACCTCGTTTAATATTCTTAAGGTACATTACATATTCAAGTTTTTCACTATCTATACCGTCAGGATCATATATATACCCTGAAGAATCAGACAATGTAACAACCTTTCCTCCTAATTCAGTAACCTTTTCAGCAGCAAATTGTGCCACATTACCAGCACCCGATATTAGTACAATTTTATCTTTAAACGACTCATTCTTTGTTTTAAGCATTTCATCGGCAAAATATACATTACCATATCCTGTAGCCTCAGGTCTTATAAGGCTGCCACCATACTCAATGCCTTTACCTGTTAATACTCCTGTAAATTCGTTCTTTAGTCGTTTATACTGCCCAAAAAGATATCCAATCTCTCTACCTCCAACGCCAATGTCGCCTGCCGGAACATCAGTAACGTGTGATATGTGCCTGAAAAGTTCGGTCATAAAGCTCTGACAAAAACGCATTACTTCTTGATCTGATTTGCCTTTTGGATCAAAATCAGAACCTCCTTTGCCACCACCCATAGGAAGGGTTGTAAGACTGTTTTTGAAGACTTGTTCAAAGGCAAGAAATTTTAATATACTCAGATTTACTGTAGGATGAAATCTGAGTCCGCCTTTATAAGGACCAATAGCACTGTTCATCTCAATTCTATATCCTCTATTAATCTGAACAATGCCACTATCGTCTACCCATGGAACCCTGAAAATAATAATCCTTTCTGGTTCGGTTATTCGTTCCAGAATCTTATTATGTTTATACTTTGGATTTTCTTCAATAAAAGGTAATAGGGTGTCACTAACCTCATGAACAGCTTGCAGGAATTCAGTTTCACCAATATTCTTTGCAGTAATACTGTTCATAAATTCTTGATGTGTACTAGTAGAGTTCATAATGCTTTAATTTTGTTTTCATCTATAAGTTACAAAAAGTTAATGCATTATAAAAAATATTTATGCTAATAGTTAGTTGTTGAATATTTATTTAGCTAAATTTAATAGATACAAAAACCGTTTCTAATGAGTGCTTCGGAAGATAAATGGCTGGATAAATACAAAAAACTTAAAGCTGAAAATAGTGAGAGAATAAAAGAGTTATCAGCAATATATAGAGTAACAGAGATAATTGATCAAAAACGATCTGTAAACTCAACACTTAAGGCTATAAGTCAACTTCTTCCGTCTGCGTGGCAGTATCCTGATTATACTGTATGCAGAATAATATTTGATGATAGGAACTATGATAGTGTTGGCTTTATAGATACTAAATGGAAACTATCAAATAAGTTTTCTGATGCATTAGGTCGAAAAGGATCGGTAAATATTCATTATACGCGTAAATTTGATGATAGAGATGAAGGTCCATTCCTGTTTGAAGAAAGACAATTGATAAATGTATTATCGATAATGATTGGAGACTATATTTCTAAAACTGTAGCAGAAGAGAAGGCTCAGAACCGACGTTTACTTGATGATAATACCTATGCATATACCAACATAGATGCTGATGGCGAGGATTTGTTGCAACGTTTTCTGAATAAGCAAAACTCTCAACGCGATATTTATCATGACCTAATGCCGTTTAAGGTAAGAGAGATACTATTAGTGTCAACACTTTACGATGCTTATAATATTGATAGAGAGCGTCGTGCTTCTGACCATATTTTAGGAGAGTATCATAAGCTAAATCTTACCTCTATGCCTAGAATTACTGGTGTTTCAGGTCTCAGAGAAGCGCAAAAAATACTCAGAACAAAGCGTATAGATCTTATTATTGTTATGATTGGTGTTGCCCCAAATCTGCATATAGGTATATGTTCTGTATTAAAGAGAGAATTTCCGTATATACCACTATTCTTGTTATTAAATAATGACAGAATGGCAGCTAAACTTGAGAATACAGAGATTACTGTAGATGAGAGTATAGACAGGGTATTTGTTTGGAACGGAGATACCAGAATATTCTTTGCAATGGTAAAATACCTTGAGGATAAAGTGAATGTAGAGAACGATACTCGTGTAGGACTTGTAAGAGTTATAATACTTGTTGAAGACTCATCAATATACTACTCAAAGTATCTGCCGTTGCTTTATAATATTCTGCTTGGTCAGATAAAAGAGATAATAGAGGAGGTAAATACAGACGATCTTTATAAGGTGTTGAGAATGCGTGCCAGGCCAAAAATTCTATTGGCTGAGAATTATGAGGAAGCGTATAAGATGTTTCATCACTATAGATCTAATATACTTTGCCTTATAACCGATATGAGTTATAACAAGAATAATATAAACGATCATAAAGCCGGAGAAGCGCTTATAAGACATGTAAGAACATATATAAAAGATCTTCCTGTGATTGTTCAAAGTACTGATGATATCAGTGAGGAGTTGATTGAGGAGTTGAACGTAATTTTCTTGAATAAACATTCAAAAAAATTTAAAAAGCAGGTACATAGATTCCTTAAAGACTATCTTGGGTTTGGTAATTTTGTGTTCAGAGATAGTTTGGGAGAGGAGCTACAGCAGGCTTCATCGCTACAGGAGTTTGAGAAGTTACTATACACTGTTCCTGATGAGAGTCTTGACTTTCATGGAAGACGAAATCATTTTTCAAGTTGGTTAATGGCCAGAGGCGAGATAGAGTTAGCAAAGATGTTATTACCATATAAAGTCTCAGATTTTTCAGGTAAACAAGAGTTAAGGGAGTTGTTAATATACTTTGTACAGAATTTCAGAAATACCAGAAAAAAGGGTCAGATAATTCCTTTCTCAACAGAGAATTTATATGATGTAAGGAATGTATTTACAATGTCTGGTGGATTACTTGGAGGAAAAGGTAGAGGAATTGCTTTTGTTAGTACATTGGTATATAATCTAGATTTTATAGATCTTGTAAAGGATATATCTATTAAAACACCAATAACATGTATAATTGGTACTGATGAGTTTTCTGAGTTTATAGATAGTAATAATATATTAATTGATGTTTATGAAGAAACGGATTATGAAGTTATAAGAGAGCGATTTATCAATGGTAAACTTAGTGAATCTTTACGTAGAAAATTGCTTGTATGGCTGGCATTCTCAAAGGTTCCTCTTGCAGTAAGGTCATCGGGGCTTTTAGAGGATTCTATGTTGCAACCTTTTGCAGGAGTTTACAGTACCTATATGTTACCAAATAATAATGAGGATATTACTGAGAGATATAAACAGTTAGAGAATGCCATAAAGATGGTTTATGCTTCCGTATTTTCTCCTGAAGCACGAGCTTATATAGAATCTGTGAAATATAAGCTTGAAGATGAGAGAATGGCGATTGTTATACAAGAGGTTGTTGGAGGTAAGCATGGCAACTATTTTTATCCGAATCTTAGTGGTGCAGCACAGAGTTATAACTATTATCCATTTGGAGCTATGAAACCCGATGATGGGTTAGCTGAGATAGCACTTGGGTTGGGTAAATATGTTGTTGAAGGAAATATGAGTTACAGGTTTTCTCCAAATCACCCTTCGCTTGATATATATAGCACAAAGGATATTATAAAGAACTCGCAAACCTATTTTTGGGCAATTAATATGGTTAGTAATAAGATTGATATACAGAAGGGTGAGGATGCAACATTAGCTAAACGTGATTTGTATGATGCAGAAAAGGATGGAACTATAAAGCATCTTGCGTCAGTATATAATGTTAACAATGATACTATAATGCCAGGACTAGATAGTTCAGGACCTCGTGTGTTGAATTTTGCCAATATCTTAAAGTATAACTATATCCCTTTAGCAGATACAATAAAAAAGGTGCTTGATATAATTGGTAAAGCATTTGGGTCGCCAGTGGGAATAGAGTTTGCTGTAGATCTGAATAAAGATAGTAAGGGCAGGGCATCATTTTATCTGTTGCAGATAAAACCTATGATAGGAGAGGTCTCTGGATGTACAATAACGGATACGGAAAGAGAAAATAAAAGTCGGATTGTTTATTCTACAAGGAGTATGGGAAACGGAGTGATAGATTGTATCAAGCATATTGTAATTGTAGACAGGAGTACATTTGATAAAACAGAGACTGTAAATATTGCAAATCAGATTGAGGAGATAAATAGTTACTGTAAAGATAATGATATTGAATATGTATTAATTGGTCCGGGACGCTGGGGTACTCGCGATAAATGGATTGGAATACCTGTTACATGGAGTCAGATATCAAAAGTTAAAGCAATAATAGAGACAAGCCTTAAGGATTTTCCGCTTGATGCATCATCAGGATCACACTTCTTTCATAATGTAACATCAATGAATATTGGATATGCATCGGTTAATCATGATGATACAAATATGCTTTTAGACTGGAACAGAATATTATCAGAACAAGTAATTTTTTCTACAAAGCATGTTAGACTAATAGAGTTTAAACAACATCTTACAATTAAGATGGATGGTATTGAGAGAGAGATGATTATTCTTTTGTAGAAATTTACTTTCCTATCTTTCTTAGCGTAAAGAAGAATGTAGTACCCTCTCCCTGTATTGTATTGTATCGTATTTTGCCACCTGACGTCTCAATTATGTTTTTAACAATTGATAGTCCTAATCCCATACCTGATGTTTTGGTAGTGAAGTTAGGTTCAAATATCTTCTCACCATCATCTCCAGATATACCTTTTCCGTTGTCCTTTATAAAGAATTCAATAAACTTGTCATCTAAATCGTAAAAACCTATCTCAATAACCCCTTGTCTGTCTTCAGGTATAGCTGAAATAGCATTCTTTATAATATTAATAAATACTCTTGGCAGATGTTCTGCATCTGATATTACCCGATTGTTGCTATTGTATTTCTTTATAAACTTTACTTCTGTATTTGAGTACAAATCAACTATATTATTTATTGTCTCTTTAGGATCAATGTCAGTAGGATTCTGTTCAGATAGTTTAGAGAAATTAGAAAACTCATTGGCAATATATGTTAGAGAATCTATTTGCTGAATCATAGTTTCTGTGAATCTTTTTAATTGTTTATCCCAATCTTCTGGTTTATCTTTCCAGGCTCTTTCAAGAAATTGTACCCTTAATTTCATTGGAGTAAGCGGGTTCTTAATCTCATGAGCAATCTGTCTTGCCATTTTCTTCCAAGCCTCCTCTCGTTCTTTCTCTGTAAGTTTATTTATGCTATCGTCAAGCTCTTTTACCTTATTATTGTATGCTGTAACCAGTGCCGATATTTCATCATTTTTATTATAGATTAGTTTCAGGTTTTGTTCTCCAATGCTGAGTTTAGATAATCCTTCTTGTAGCATTCTGAGTGGTTTTGATATTTGGTTTGATAGTATAATTGCAATTGATATGGCAATAAGTATAAGCATTAGAAAGATATTAACACCTGCGTTAATAAGTTCATACAACTGATTCTGAAGCTCGTTCTGTCTGGTGAAATACGGAATATTAATGTATGCAAGTGGTTCACCCATATTGTTTGTAAACGGGACATATATTGAGTGGTATGTTAATTTACCAATATTCTCTTTACAGAAGTATTTTCTATTTCCGGCTGATAAACTATTCAAAGCTAACGGATTCATTTTCTTACTTAACAGACCCTGTTTAAATATCTCATTACGCGATGATGCCATAATATTACCATTGGTATCGTACATATTTATATCTGTGTAGAATACATTTGAGAATCGTATTAGCCAATATGTCAGATACTCAGAATTATCGGTAATAACAGCTTCTTTATGACTTATCTTGTGACTTAATTCAACAGTTATTGATCGCACCTTCTCATTAAGGTTATCAAAGTGAGTCTTCTCATATGTATTTGCAGAATAACGTATAGTACCAAAACCGATTAATAGTAGAGATAAAACAAGTACACTAATAATTGATAACTTAAGTTTTCCTTGTAAACTCTTAACATAAAAGAACAGTTGTATACGTTCTGATTTGTAATATACAATTAAGAAGAATATATATATTCCTATAAACAAGTGAGTGAATAGGTATAAAACTTTATCAGCAACAATAAACGACCTTACAAGTACAATTGTATTGTTTGGTTCTATCTGATATATACACTGTATTTGTTTATCTTTCAGTCGTTGCTTAAATTTCTTAGTCTCATCAAATACCTCTGTATTCCATATCTCCGGAAAGTCAAACTCACCAGAATAAGATACGAGATGATTATTGTAGTAGTTTGCATATGAGAAACCTTTAAGGTTTGCCATATTCTTATTGGTCTTGAGCAGTAATTCAGGGTATCCTAAATATTTATTTTGTAGTTTGCTATCAAGTTCAATATAAACATTGGCTGAATCTAGGTTATTATTAATAGGTAGCTTTATATTTCCAACATAGCTAACCCTTCCGTTGTGATTGTTATTATAGTAGAAATTAGAGAATGGAATCTGAAATCCATATTTTTGAATAATTGTATCAAAAAAGCTATTACAGTTTACATAAGCTTTTGTTGGATCAATTATCAGTTCTGTTCCTGAATAGCAGCATGTAATCTGTATATCGTATTTGTTAAAATAGCCTGATAAATAATTCTTTACAATATGATTGTATATGTCCTGTCCGTATTTATCAACATCTGTAAGATATTCAGGAAGCTTCTCGTCACTAATAATAGCTTCTTCTGTTGCAGAGATTATTGTTTCCAGTACGGCATCTCTCTCATTAGATAGGTTTCCTGCGATTAGTTTGGCATCCTCAATCTGCTTATCGTATTGCAAAGCTGTAATAAGATACAAACCAATAACTGCCAGAATGCTCATTAATACAAGGTTATATCTGAATTCTTTACCGTAATGTTTCTTAATATATATTGTAAGAGAGATAATAAACGCTGCCAGAAGTGTTAATTCAATCAACTTAACATACCCAAATAGATGTATTACCGGGAATACTAATAAAATGGTAATTGAGGTTATCCATATTATTATTCGTTTAAGAGATTCAAACTTACTAAGGATATATAATAGTATGCGCGATAGTAGCGAAAAATTACCCAGAAACAGTACCATTATAAGGAATCCTATTAGTGTAAAAATGTTCATCTGAACAAAGTCGAACATTAAAAACTCTTTAGTAGAGTGGAATATAAGGATCTTAAACAGATATTTAAGAAGTGCTGCAGAACCATACATTCCTCCAAACAGCAACACTATAATACCATACTTAAGTACTCTATTTATATTTTTGAAATTATATGTCTTTACTCTGTTATAAATGGTAAGCAGAATAACTGTTAAGCAGATTGTGGATAAAAAGAAATCACCAAGTGAAGGGTTGTGTCTTGAACTGGCAAAAACAAACGACTGGAATAGTTCTGTCTCATATAAAAAACCGGGCCACTTAAAAATTATTAGTGTAGCTCTTATTATAGAAACTAAAACAATGAATATAACCAATTTTAGGTTCTGGTTAATTTTAAATATATGAGCTATGATAATCCATAACCAGCTTAAACCTAATACTAAAGATATAGAAAATACTATTATTATAAGACTTTGTAAATGTATTGGTATTTTAATTTTGGTAGGAAATGATATTGAGAACAGATATCCTCCTTTGCTTGTATAAATTGGATATCCTAAATATTTATCAAGAATAATATCGGCTTCAGCAGGTAATGATATATCACTGTGATAACTATCTTGTAATAGATGATTATGGTGTTTGTACCCCTTTTTTAGTTTGAAGAATGCAAAAAAAGTAATAGAATCTTTTTTAAGAACATCTGATATATACCAATTTTCATTGTATTTTATAATCTGTTGTATATTATAATCGTCATAACTTCTTTTTTCTGTTATAATATCATTATCAGTCCAGTAAATTGTTTTGTTATTTTCTCTCGCAATAATAGTTATACCCTTGTCAATAAGGCTATTATAATAGTATTCGTTTAGTATATCCTTAGTTTCTTGTTCTTCATTATACCTCTTGGCAAATATTCTTAATTCGCGTTTTATCTCAGCACTTTTATAGAATAGTTCTTGCTCAACATTATCTCTTATTTCGGATCTATGAGTGTAGCTATTTGCATACTGGTTAAGGAACATTATAGCTATTATTGTAGCTAATGTTACAAAGAACAGTATTATCTCTTTTCTAATAAGTGCTTTCATTGGTTTATGTTATCTGTAATTATTGGTGGTGGTACGGTTCGCCCTTCTGAATAGTGAATCCTCTGTAAAGTTGCTCTATAAAGATTAGTCTTACCATTTGGTGCGAGAAGGTCATTCTTGATAATGAAAGTTTACTGTTAGCTCTCTGTTTTACTGATTTACAAAAACCATATGGACCTCCAATAACAAAAACAAGAGTTTTTATGCCACTTATCATTCGCTGGTTCATAAATTCTGAAAACTCAACTGACGAGTAGTTTTTTCCATTTTCATCCAGAATACACATAAAGTCGCTGTTTGTTATTTGTTGAAGAATTAACTCACCCTCTTTTGTTTTTTGCTGTTCCTCACTAAGGTTTTTACTATTCTTAATATCTGGGATTATTGTAAATTCAAAATTGGTATAGTGTTTTAAACGTTTTAAAAATATATCTATACCCTCTTTAAGGTAATCCTTGTCTGTTTTGCCAATAGCAATAAGTTTAATCTTCATTATTGTATAGTTATTTTCTGTATATGGCTAAAGATATTTACAAAAAATATACAGCCTAAGTTTATGTTTATTTTACTGCAATATATACTTTAAAAAGAAAATAATGTTAAAGTTTTTTGTGTAAACGGCATATTCGTGTGCTAATTTTAGTTAATTGGCATAAAATTCGTACTTTAGTCCAATAAAAGGTAATTGCATGCTTGGTATAAGAAGTTATAAAAAGATATTTGCGGTTTTTGTTACTGTTTTTATATTCTCATTCTATCTGTTGGCACAAACAGCTGTTATGCCTTCGGTTATACGAGCGTTTGAAAAGGGTAATTCAGATTTGCTATCTCAAAATCTTAATACACAGGTAGAGATGGTGTTACCTAATCATGAGGATATTTATAGTAAGTCTCAGGCATCAATACTACTAAGACAGTTTTTTGATAACAATAAAGTAGTATCTTTTAAAATAGTTCATCAGGGGGGTCGTGACCACACAAAATATGCTATCGGAAAATTAGAGACAGAGAAATCAAATTATCGTGTATACTTTATGCTTAAGAGTAGTGCCGGAAAATATAAAGTACATCTGCTTAAGATAGAAGAAGAGTAATTCACAGATCACTAATCAGAAATAATAATTTAGTTGTATTTAATGAATAAAGAATTAATTGACCGTTGTATAGAGTTGGCAATTGCTGAAGATATTGGCGATGGCGATCATTCGTCTTTATGCTGTTTACCACCGGATAAAAAAGGCATAGCAAAGCTGTTCTCTAAAGACACAGGAATTATTGCCGGTATTGATATTGCAGAAAGGATTTTTTCCAGATTTGATGGCAACCTTAAATTTATATCAGAGAAATCAGATGGAGATCAGATTCTTCCGGGTGAACTTATATTTACAGTAGAGGGATCGGAACTATATATATTACAAGCAGAGCGACTTGTGTTAAATGTAATGCAACGCATGAGTGGTATTGCTACACAAACAAAATATTATGTAAATCTGCTTAACGGGTTAAATACAAAAATTCTTGATACAAGAAAAACAACGCCTGGCTTTAGAGCTTTTGAGAAGGAGGCTGTAAGGATTGGTGGAGGAATGAATCACAGATTTGGTTTATATGATATGATTATGCTTAAAGATAATCATATAGATTTTTCCGGGGGAATTGAAAATGCTATTGAAGCAGCAAATAGTTACATTAAAGAGAATTGTAAAGATCTTAAGATAGAGGTTGAAACCAGATCTGTTGATGATGTTAGGAGAGTTCTTAAATATGGTGGTGTACAGCGAATCATGTTAGATAATTTCTCTATTCAGGATACTATTGAGGCTGTTAAAATGATTGATGGTAAGGTTGAGACAGAATCGTCAGGAGGAATAACCTCAGAAACAATACGTTCATATGCAGAATGTGGCGTAGATTTTATATCAGTGGGTGCTCTTACTCATCAGGTGAAGAGCCTTGATATGAGTCTTAAAGTTCAGATATAAAAGTATACTATAGAATATCATAATGTGGCTTTATCGGAATAGATAAAGCCATTTTTGTTTACATATAACGAAGCTTTAATGACTGTATAAATAAATTTTGAACAGTTTCATAAATTAGTTGGAACAATAATTATGATTAATTGTTATCAGAATAACTCGGTGAAAAATAGATAAGTAAATTACTACACATTATATACTGTTTTAGAGTTGACATATCGTGAATATGTTAAAATAGTGATATTAAACATTCTGATAATAAACTATGGATAATAAGAAGTTACAGAAATTAAGGAAAGAATACACACTTAAGAAGTTGAATGAGGATGATGTGAAAGAGTTTCCCATAGATCAGTTTAATTTATGGTTTGATGAGGCTGTTAATGCAAATGTGTTAGAACCAAATGCTATGAGTTTGTCAACATCTACCTTTAATGGGAAACCATCTTCCAGAATGATTTTGCTTAAGAAGGTTACTGATGAAGGATTTACCTTTTTTACCAATTACGAGAGTAGAAAGTCGAAAAATATTATACAAAACCCTTATGGAGCACTTCTGTTTTATTGGCCTGAACTAGAGAGGCAGATAAGAATAGAGGGGGTAATAGAAAAAATATCGGCAAGAGAATCAGATAATTACTTTGCAATAAGACCAAAAGGTAGTAAACTTGGTGCTTGGGCATCGCCGCAGAGTAGTGAGATACCGAACAGAAGATATCTTGATGCATTAAAATCTGATTATAAAGAGGAGTTTGAGGATAAGTATATTGAACGTCCTGAGAATTGGGGGGGATTCATTCTTAAACCAACACTTTTTGAATTTTGGCAGGGACGATACAATAGATTGCACGACAGAATAGAGTACTACTATTTTGAAAACAGATGGAATATCAAACGTCTTGCACCATAATTTCAGTTAATAAAATCAGATTTTAATATAATTAATGAGCTTCAGAACCGTATTTTAATATTGTGTTTACATTAACAAAAGTTAATTGTAGATATATTAATATGTATTATTGATATAAAAAGAAACGTTATTATCGGTTGAGTCGTAAAAATCAAATGAAGAAGAAAACTTACTAAAAGTTACATCATGAAAAGGTTCATTCTAATATCGTTTGTATTATTTTTGTCGGTTATTGTTTTTTCACAAGAGTTTGCCGGTTTTAGATACCAAGCTGTTATGCGCGATGCAAACGGAAATCCAAAAGAATATACACAATTTAGTATTATTGTTGATGTTGTTCAAGGACCTGATAAGGCTGTTGTATACTCTGAAAGTAGAATAGTTGGGACAGATAAGTTTGGAATATTGTCATTTATTGTAGGAAAGGGTAATGTTACAATTGGTAAATTCACAGATATTGACTGGAGTAAACCGGGTTACTATCTTGATATTACAATTGACGGAGCGCTTTTTGGTACCTCCGAACTATTATCGGTACCATATGCTTTGTATGCTGCAAAAGCAAACAGAGCAAAAAGTGTAGATTTTCAGAATGTACAAAATATGCCTGATATACCATCTGATGTAAGTGATCTTACTGATTTTGGAAATATTATTTTTGATGGAGATTATAATAAATTGAGAAATAAACCTGCTCTAGGAGCGCTATTTAGCGGAAATTATCTAGACCTTACTGATAAACCTGATATACCAAGTGATTTTTCAGATTATGTATTTGGCCTATCAGAGTATGTAGACTTCAATAATTTGTTGAATGCTCCGGTTCCGTTTAGCGGGAATTATCATGATCTTACAGATAAGCCTGATATACCCTCTGATGTAACCGATTTGGAGGATGCGACAACGTTATTTAATGGTGATTACGTTAATCTTACAGATAAGCCTGATATTATTAATAATAATAGTAACGATTATAACGATCTTACAGAAAGACCAGTATTACCTTTAGATATAAAAGATATTGTTGATATTAACGAGCTATCTGCTTTAATTGATTTTAATGATATAGTTGATTTTCCCGCTTTATTTGATGGAGAGTATTCTAGTCTTAGCAATGTTCCGAATATTCCAAAGGATATATCGGAACTTACCGATACCGAATCAAAATTATTTGATGGGACATATGCAAGTCTTACTAATAAACCAACTATAATACCATTTGACGGTAATTACGATAATCTTACAAATAAACCACTTATATCAACAATATTGTCTGATTTGTCTGATGTTGATAATATACTTACAAATCTTGATTATAATGATATAGTTGATGCGCCAATAGTTCCAAAAAAATTAAGTGACCTTGTAAATGATATTAACTTACCAGTGCGCGAGGTTGATGGTGATCGTGAGAACGAGTTACAAAACCTGAGTCAGGTATTAGAAACAGGATCTGATGCAGAGGGTATTATAATTAGTAATTTAGGTGAACCAAATAAATTGAAAGATGCAGCTACAAAGCGGTATGTTGATTTACTGAAGGTTAAAATAGATGAACTAAAGATAAAGGTTGATCAGATAAGTACTATTACAGGAAATTAAATATCGTACAAAAAATGCTACCCAATTAGGAAAATGAGTAGCATTTTTAATTTTATAATGAGATTATTGACACTGGATGTGTTCAATAACTAATTTTCGGATCTCATCATGTTTTCCGTAAAGTCTTTCACTTAAATTCTCATCATCATGATCCTTAAGCTTTTTAACAACATTGTCAATAACTCCTTTAGGAAATACATTATTCTTCTCAAATATTTTACGCTTATTAGCCAATCTGTCAGCTGATTCAAAACATGAGGTAGGAAGTTGATCTAACTCAGAAAGTCTATTTTTGTTTTCATCGCTAAAGATGTTAACATCAACATATAGTTTCTCTGCAATATCAAGCGAGTTCTCCATTTCAAGTCCGTGTTGCGATGCAACAACAAGTGCAGAAACAAGTTTGTAGATATCAGCAGATCCATCTGAAGCTCTGAATTCTACAGTTTGTTTTCCTGTTTGTTCTTCAATTATTGAATCTTCCTGAGGATTTGCGTCAAAAATCATATTGTTAGTACCATTCCATCCTAACGGAACACGAACAAGTACAGATCTGTTTCTGTCCCCCCAGCAAATGTTAGTTGGCGCCTCTTGATGAGGAACAAGACGTAGATATGATGTTGGTATAGTGTTACCAAACGCAGTAATTGCGTCCGAAGCATCAAGAATTCCTGCAATCATTTTTCTTGCAGTATCACTTAATTTACCTCCTTCAACCATGATATTTTTACCATCTTTTTCAAGAAGCATGTGTATATGCAGACCGCTACCTGCTTTACCTACAGTGATTTTTGGAGCAAAACTTATCTCAACACCGTACTGGAAACTTAGCATACGTAGTAACCACTTAGCAATTACCATTTGATCTACAGCATCTTCAACTACGCAAGGTAGGAACTCTATCTCTTGCTGCTCAAAAAGCTCCGTTTCAGTAGAGAAGTTACCAACCTCAGAGTGAGCGTACTTAACCTTACCACCACATTGTGCAATGATTTTTGTAGCCTCTACTCTAAAATCTTCAAACTTAGCATATGGTTTCGAAGCATGATAACCTTTTTGATCGACTGCAGGATATAACTCCTCTTTTGGAGAGTTTACGTAGTACTCTAACTCACCTAAAGCTTTAAATACATAACCAGTAGACTTTTTAAACTCTTCGTGTGCTTTTCTTAAAATATATTCAGGAGCACTTTCTAGAGGTTTACCTTCGTTGTTGTAAAAGCTACAAAGTATTTCTAATGTAGGAGTCTCTGTAAACGGATTTACAAATGCTGTTTTATATCTAGGAACAACATATAAGTCACTTGATCCTGCTTCAATAAAAGAGAATAGACTTGATCCGTCAACTCTTTCTCCTCCTGAAAGAACAGTGTCCAAATGAGCTTTACTCGTAATCACAAAGTTAAGAGTCTTAAGCTTGCCATCTTCAGCAACATATCTGAAGTTTAGCATCTCAATCTCATACTCCTCAATAAAGTTTATAATATCAGCCTTAGTAAATTTATCTATGGGCTTTTTAATATATTGAACCAATGGGTTCGGGTTTAATAAAATTTCTGAATCTCTCATATCCATACTTTTTTTAACAAATAGATCGTAAAATAAGCTAATATTCTTTTAACTAACGATGTTTGCAAACATGTTTTTTGAAATATTGTGTATTTTACAACAAAATTCTTATAAAGAGGATATCTGGTATTAGAATCTAAACACTAAACCTGCTCTTGCATTAACTGTTCCGTCAGCACCCCCTCCAAGTTCAAGGTTAGCACCAATAGTTTTTTTGAAATAGTATGTAGCACCTACAAATGGTTCAAATACAGCTTCATTATTTCTTTCAGATAGTTCATCTGGCGATCCCCAGAATCTTAATCCAAGGTCAAGACCTCCATAAAGATCCAGATTCGGAAGGGGGTTAATCCATTCGTTTACATGAAATAAACCACTTGCTACAAATGAGAACCCTGTATGGCTGTAAGTATTGTTTCCTATGCTCACCGGATCTGTAAACAGACCCAATTTGGCTCCAACATCAATTCTGTTTGTGAATGTATAATATCCCCCAACATTTAAAATATTAAATCCATTTTCAGATGTTATTCCTGTTCCAATTACTCCTTTAATTGTACCAGGTTTATCTCCTTTTGCCTGAAGTGGCATAGCCATTACAAGGGCTAATAATGTTAGTGCAATGAAATGTCTCATATTGTTATGTGTTTTTATTATTTAAATACTATATACAACTTAATAAAGTAACGACAATAGTAATACCGTGATGCATAATTGATCCTTAAAAATAACTATTTTTGTATAAAAATATTGTTATGCAGCTTGATAATACAAATCTTATAACTAGCGATAATCAGAGCTTATACGTGTATAAATGGTATGAAACTAATTGTGACAGAGGGATTGTTGCAATAGTACATGGTATTGGAGAACATGGGTTCAGGTATAATGAAGTTGCAAAGTATTTTGTAAATGCTGGTTATATTGTATATGCTTTTGATTATAGGGGACATGGAAAGTCTTCTGGGACAAGAGGTTTTGTTAATTGTTATAGTGAATTACTTGATGATGTAGATCTGTTTATTAATCATATAAGAATCAATAATCCGGAGTTAGATATTATTCTATATGGTCATAGTCTGGGTGGGAACATCGTAGCCAGATACACTCTAGATCGTAATTATAAGCATAACTATTTAATTGTTACATCTCCATGGTTTGGGCTTGCTGACCGAATACCGGGGGTATTGATCTGGATACTTAAACAACTGCGCAAAATAAATCCGCGAATGGTAATTAGATCATTCTTGAATACAAGCCACCTTTCTCATGATAAAGTAGAGATAGAGAAGTACAGGAATGATAATCTGGTGCATAACAAGGTTTCCTTAAATCTTCTTTTAGGAGGTATTGAATCAGCAGAAAGAATAATGAGTAGTGCCGGTAGAATTGTTATACCGGTTTTGTTAACACATGGCGGAGACGATAAAATAACATCAGTAACCTGTAGTAGAAAGTTTGCCAAGGAATCTGGTGATAATCTTACATTTAAAGAGTGGCAGGGCATGTATCATGAATTGCATAATGAGACAGATCGCGATAAAGTTATGTACTATGTAAAGCAATGGATAGAATCTGTAGTTAAATGATAATTAAAGATATGATATGAATTTCAGAACAACTTTAGATATAAAAGAGAGTAAGTTTAAGATTAACTATAAATCCGATATACTGTTTATAGGATCTTGTTTTTCTGATAATATTGGAAGAAAAATTAAATTGGCACAGTTTAATACAGTCTTAAACCCTTTTGGGGTACTATATAATCCTGTTTCTGTAAAAAATTCGTTAGAGATTCTTATGAATAGAGATCTTTTTAACGATACTGATATTCATAATTATAATGATTTGTATTATAGTTATTATCATCATAGTAGTTTCTCTGGTCCTGATAAATTAGAGGTTATTAACAATATAAACAGTGCTATCGAGATCGGACATGAGTCTTTAAAAAGTTCAGATATACTATTTATTACATTTGGAACAGCAAGGGTTTATGAATTAAAAGAGACAGGAAATGTTGTTAGTAACTGTCATAAGCAACCTGCTAAATTTTTTAATAACAGATTACTTTCTGTTGATTCTATAGTTAAAGATTATGCAATATTTATTAATAATCTGAAACGTTTCAATCCTAATGTTAATATAGTTTTTACAGTAAGTCCGGTAAGACATTGGAAAGATGGTGCAGTAGGAAATCAGATAAGTAAATCTACACTAATACTTGCTGTTAGTAGACTGGTAGAGGAATTTGGTAATGTTTCGTATTTTCCATCATATGAGGTTGTTATGGATGATCTGAGAGATTATAGATTTTATGCAGATGATATGTTGCATCCATCAGAGTTTGCTGTAAACTATATATGGGAATTATTTTCAGATAGATATTTTACTAAAAAAACAAGACAAGATATAGAATCTGTTCACAAGATAGTGAAGGCTTCAGAGCACAGACCATTTAATCCTAATACACATCAACATCAAAAATTTTTGAGTAAAAGTCTGAGTAAAGCAGATGAACTTGAAAATGAACTGGGAGTTAATCTTTATGAGATAAAAAAACAGCTCCGTAAATATTTACAGAGCTGATTAAATTATGAATTAGTTACTTTTTTAAGATCGTCGGGAGTATCAATACCTATTGTTTCAATAGTAGTAACTGATGTTTTTATAGTAAAGCCGTTTTCAATCCACCTGTTTTGCTCAAGCGATTCTGCCTGTTCTATTATAGAAGGCTTTAGCTTACATATATCTTTTAGCGTATTAAAACGATATGCATAAAGACCAATATGTTTATAGAATGTATGTTTGCTGAACCATTCATTTTTTTCGCAGCCTCTGATAAAAGGAATAGGCCATCTGCTGAAATAGATTGCACTTTTGTCTGTTCTTGTTATAACCTTAGGTTTATTCTCATCAAACAGATCATCAGGAGTCTCTATCCTTTTTATTAAGGTAGCAATTTGAGTGTCTTTACTGTTAAAGCAATCTTTTAATAAACAGAGTTGTTCTGGTTGTATAAATGGCTCATCACCTTGAATATTGACAACAACATCAAATAACTCTCCACTGTTAAAAGCCTTAATAGCTGCCTCGCAACATCTATCTGTTCCGCTCTGGTGATCAGGCGATGTCATAACTACATCTCCACCAAATCGTTTTACTTCATTTGCAATTCTGTCGTCATCAGTAGCAACAATAACCTTGTCAAAGGCTTTAGTTGACTGGTTGTATACCAATTCAATCATTGATTTACCTCCAATCTTAACAAGTGGTTTGCCAGGAAATCTTGTTGATGCATATCTTGCCGGAATTATTCCAATGAATTTCATATGTTTATTTTTCTTTTCAATTATCATTATAGAACTCAAATCATAGAGCTACCAAATATTTGTATTGTAACTTAATAACAGTTCTGTTTAAAATGTATTATATGTTCAGTTATTAATTTTCCTGATATCTGGTTGTAAACATTTAAACCATGTAAAAATCATATATCAGAATTACATTAACATAGATACAAATATATGTAGCAATATTAAATTTTTATAAAAAAGAATAAAAACGGTTACTTAGCATGGATATTTAGTTGCTATATTGTAATTTTGTTAGTTAAGCAGAATTAATGTCATGTTTTTATAGTAGCTTAAATGAATTTACAGTCAGTAAAACAACGATTTGGAATAATAGGGAATTCAGAAGGACTTAACCGAGCTATTAATATAGCCTATCAGGTTGCTCCAACTGATCTTTCGGTGTTAATAACCGGAGAGAGTGGTGTAGGAAAAGAGAGTTTTCCGAAGATAATACACCAATATAGTGCTAGAAAACATGGTTCCTATATTGCGGTAAACTGTGGTGCAATACCAGAAGGAACCATTGATTCTGAATTGTTTGGTCACGAGAAAGGTGCTTTTACAGGAGCTACGGATAGTCGTAAAGGATACTTTGAAGTTGCTGATGGGGGTACTATTTTTCTTGATGAAGTTGCTGAATTACCAATGTCAACACAGGTTAGACTACTCAGGGTTCTTGAAACAGGTGAATTTATTAAGGTAGGTTCATCAAAAGTGATGAAAACAAATGTTAGGGTAATTGCTGCAACAAATGTTGATGTTATAAAAGCTATTTCTGAGAACAAATTTCGTGAGGATCTTTATTACCGTTTAAACACAGTTCCAATTACAGTACCGTCATTACGTGAAAGAGACAATGATATACTGCTGCTTTTTAGAAAATTTGCTTACGATACTGCTGAGAAATATAGAATGCCATCTATAAAATTGCTACCAGACGCAGTCTCAATTTTACAGAATTTTAGATGGCCTGGTAATATACGTCAGCTAAAAAATGTGGCAGAACAGATCTCTGTTATAGAGCAGGAGAGATTGATTGATGCTGATATTGTACGTAGATATCTGCCTGATTATAATCCGTCTAATAACCTTCCTGCAATTTATGGAGGAGGTGCAGGTGTTGATGAAAAAACGTTTGCTTCAGAAAGAGAGATTCTTTATAAGATACTCTTTGATATGAAGAACGATATGAATGATCTTAAGAAACTTGTTTACGAGATGATGGAAAGCAGAACTGATGGTACATTTGATATCAGCGAGGAGCAAGCGGGTATGATTAAAAAATTATATAATGACAAAGAACAACCTGTAGATTTTACACCAACAATATCGAATCCTGTAACATTTGAAAAAAAATTAGAAGAAGATGATGTTATTCAGGATACTGAAGAGGTTATAGAAGAGTCGTTGTCATTAGAAGAGAAGGAAAAGGAGTTAATAGCTAAAGCACTTGAGAAGCATGGAGGAAAGAGAAAACTTGCTGCTCAGGAGTTGGGTATATCGGAACGTACTTTGTACAGAAAGATTAAGGAGTTAAAAGTTTAATAGTAAATTAAATGTAATGAGAAAGGTTTTATATATACCAATAATAATATTGTTACTTACAGGTTGTACTGTAGGCTATACATTCACAGGTGCATCGATATCAGCCGATGCAAAAACAGTATCTGTAGACTATTTTGTAAACAGAACTGCTTTTGCACCAACATTTGGCGATGATTTTACAGATGCATTAAGAAATAAGTTTAGTTCACAGACAAGGCTTGATTTAATATCAGATAATGGAGATTTAAGATTCTCAGGAGAGATAAAGGGCTACGCTATTACAGCTGAAGCAGTGCAGGGAAATGATATTGCTGCACAGAACAGGTTAACTATTACAGTGAGAGTGAAATATTCTAATGTATTAACTCCGGGCGAAGACTTTGACAAAGATTTTTCGCAATATTCAACCTATCCCAGTTCTGAACTTGAGCCACCAGCATCAATAATATCAGATGTAATGAAAAAACTGATTGAAGATGTTTTTAATGCCTCAGTAGCAAACTGGTAATTATACTTGTAAATTTTAAAACATGAAGATAAAAGCATTAACAGAACTATTGAGTAAACCAAAGGATTTGGGATCTAAGGATACTCCTGATCTTACAAAGTTAACTACACAATATCCGTTTTTTCAGATCCCCCATATTATGTTGGCAAAATCGTTACATAATACTGATAATATAAGAAAAGACGATAAGATATTTGAGGCAGCTCTGTATGCCCCTAGCAGATCTAAGCTTCATGACTACATAATAGACTCATTTGTTGCAGATAATATTGCGTCTGAAGAGAAGGTTATACAAAAAACAGAGATTGATACACCGAAACAAGAGATTATTAAAGATCTAGAAATCGATGCAGTTATTGAGATAAAAGAGATTCCTGAAGGAGATGAACAAATTGCCGCAAAAGATCAAATAGTTGATAAGGTTGTAATTTCTGATGTAGAAGATAAACAACAAGAGAGTGATGTTGATAATACTCAGGAGAAAACCGTTTCTGTAGAAAATAGTGTTGAAGAGAAGCTTGTAACTAAAGAGCTTAAGGAGACGGAGATCGGAGATGATGTTGAAGCTGAAATAGAAGATAGTATAGTAGAAGAGGTAATACAAGAGATTGAAGATAAAGAGAAAACACAAAATGTTAAGATACCAGAAGTAGAGGTACCAGAAAAAGCTGTTGATGATAATAAAGAAGAATTACTTAATGTAATGGAGGTTATATCAGCTCCTGAAGAGGAGGAGATAGAGCTTCTTGACTGGAGTGTTGAAGATGATGAGAAGTTATCGTTGACAGAAAAAGAGGAGGATAACGATAACGAAGTTATAGAGGGTTTATATTATCCAAGTGCTGACTATCTGGCATCGTTAGATATTTCGGGTGGAGATAAATCTGAAAAGAAGGATGTTATACAGGATGAGTCTGAGAAAACAGTTCATGATTCAAAGTTAATTGAAGATTTTCTTAAAAGTGAGCCTCGTATTGTTCCAAAACCGGATTTTGACGATAGTAAAGAGGATTTGGCTGAAAACAGTATAAAAGAAGATTCAGAAATTGTAACTGAATCGTTGGCAAAAATATACATGCAACAGAAGCTTTACGGTAAGGCTATAAATATTTATGAAAAATTAAGTTTGAAATATCCGAAAAAAAGTGCTTATTTTGCCAGTCAAATTGACAAGATCAATAAGTTGATGTAAGAAAATTAAAAATTTATAAAAAATGTATATAGTTTTTTCCGTTTTAATAGCGATAGTTAGTGTTATACTTATTCTGATTGTTTTAGTTCAGAATTCAAAGGGAGGTGGATTGGCTTCAAACTTTGCATCTTCAAATCAGGTTATGGGAGTTAGAAAAACTGCCGATTTTCTAGAAAAAGCTACTTGGACTCTGGCTATTGCCCTGCTAGTATTTAGTCTTGGTGCAAGTATGACTATTGACAGAACAACTGTTGAGAATGCAAAGAGCGTTATGGAATCAACAATTGAAGATGACGCTACTGGAGAAGAGAATAACGATTTTAATAATGATGCAAATACTACAGAAGAGAATGCAGAACCTGCAAAAGAGCAGCCTGCAGAGCCGGTTCAATAGTATTGTTAGTAAGATATATTTAAAGTGCTGCTATATGACATAGTGGCACTTTTTTTATGTATAAATATAATTATTGACAGGTTTTGTTTTTGATCATTAATGTTCTTGATAATCAGGTTTTTTTGTTTGTAATAGTTATGTTATTGCTCTTATACTATTGTTAGTTTGTGGGTAGAATTATGTCATAAATCATTTGGCACAAATTCTGTATAACTAGCACCGTGAAATTGAATTATTAATTAAAAAATATAAAAGAAGATGTCAGTAAAAATTAGACCATTAGGAGACAGAGTGGTTATTGAACCAAAAGAGGCTGAACAAAAAACAGCTTCTGGGATTATTATTCCTGATTCTGCACAAGAGAAGCCACAACAAGGAACTGTAGTTGCTGTTGGTAGCGCTGATGAGATTGAGCTTAAGCCAGGAGAGGTTGTTCTTTATGGTAAGTACGCTGGTACTGAGGTTGAAATAGAGGGTGTTAAATACCTTGTTATGAAGCAGTCAGAGATACTAGCAGCTATTTAATTATTACTAACAAATTTAATATAAGACTATTATGGCAAAAGAGATAAAGTTTAATATTGAGGCACGTGATCTTCTTAAAAAAGGCGTTGATCAGTTGTCTGATGCAGTAAAAGTTACATTAGGACCAAAAGGTCGTAACGTTGTAATTGATAAGAAATTTGGAGCACCACATATTACAAAAGATGGTGTAACAGTTGCAAAAGAGATAGAGCTACAGGATCCATATGAAAACATGGGGGCTCAGCTTGTAAAAGAGGTTGCTTCAAAGACTAACGACGATGCTGGTGATGGTACAACAACTGCAACAGTTC
>DKJY01000091.1 GCA_002454955.1 Bacteroidales bacterium UBA6680 | reverse complement strand
ACGAAGAGACTGGCCTATACTATTATGGTGCCCGCTACTACGCCGCATGGATATGTAGGTTTGTGAGTGTTGATCCTTTGCAGTTTGATTATCCTTTTTATACTCCTTTTCAGTATGCTGGGAATAAGCCTATAACTTTTATTGATCTGGATGGGTTGGAGCCTGCATTAGATCAAAAGATGCAATCAAAACAGGATAATACCAGAATAAATAAGCCTGACACTTTGATAATAGATAAACCTAAAGAAAAACCGAAGCAAGAATCAGAATCTACTTCCAAGAAATTAGAGATGGAGAAATTTAAACGGGAATGTAAAAAAATGTTAGAAAGTACAGATGAGGTTGTTTCTAAACCAATCTATGATAAACTAAAAATATCACTGAATATTAAGTTGACGGATGGAAAGCCATTCGATATAAAAATGCTTAAAATACAATCGGTCAGATCTATTGTGGAAATGAATATTGTTTATGATGTTTCTACTGAAAAAACTCAGGTTGCTTATTCCTTAATGGGTGTAGATGGAAAGGTTTCAGAACATCATAATATGACCGTTGATTTAAAGGAATTTGCTGTATACTTAGGATATGACAAATTTTATGATTTGAAGACAAGTATAGAAACAGTAGAGGCTGAGTTTGGAATACAGAAAAACTTTAATATTTTGAGTCGGAGTAGTTATATAAGGTTATCAGGATTAATTCATTCCGAATCGGATAAATTTGGAAATATAAATAAAGAAAGTGTTAAGTATTTAGCAAAATTGAAATTTGAGACGAACTTAACAGATAAACATATATATAAGATTGGTAATTTTACTGTTGACGCTAATGTTTATTTGGAAGATGAAGTAAACCCTTTAGATGTATGGTATGATAGCTCGCGTAATGGATCAGGAGGACCTAAAATACCAAAAGGTAAATTTCTAGAACCTATAGATAAAGGCAGGACTCTTGGTGAAACTCTTACAAATGCATATATGTCGTATCTTAGATGAAAAGATATTTATTATCAGGTGATTAATTTTAGGTCACCTGATTTTTAATTGTAGTTTGTATTGTTGAGGATAAGATAGAAGATAGTTGATTTTGTTTTTATAACACAAATTTATCATTTTTTTAAACAAAAAAGCTGCCCGATTTCTCTGACAGCCTTTTTAAACCACTTAAAAAACACAATGACTTATGAAATTTTGGATTCTAGTTCGGGAAATTTAAGCAACAGAGCATTTTTAAAGTCCTGCTGAGTAACTCCCTCTCTGAGTATAATAAGTACAGTATCGTTACCGGCTATAGTCCCCAGAATTTCATATAAGTCGGCCTTGTCAATTCCCAAGGCAATTGAGTGCGAAAATGCCGGTACGGTTCTTATTACTGCAAGATTATTCGAAAACTGTAGAGATATAAATCCGCTGACTGGCAGATCTAATTTCTCTTCCTCTTTATTGTTCAGCTTTATAAGCTGTTCAGGTAATATATATACATTGCCAAGCTCTTTATCTGGTATTCTGGCAACGTTAAGATGTTTTAAATCACGCGACAGGGTTGCTTGTGTTACATGAAATCCTTCTTCTTCAAGCATATGCAACAGCTCCTCCTGTGTTGAGATGCGTTTCTGATTTATAAGGTGTTGTATTATAGATAATCTATGATTCTTTTGCATTTGCATAAATTTACGTAACAGATGCAAAAATATACATAATATTGATTTTTGAAAGTTTTTTAGATGTTAACTCAAAAGAGTGTAGCAAAAAAAACGGAACCCATAAAATTGAGTCCCGTTTTTAACATCCGTATCTTCTGTTAAAGCAATTAGTCCTTTATCTCAACAATTGCTTCGTTTACATTAATAACATAATCAGCAAGCTTTTCGCATCCTGAGAACAGATCGCTATAAATAACTCCTGCCATATAGTGGTATTTCTTAGTTTCAACATTTTTTACGTGTTCTCTTTTCAAAAGATCTCTATATGTGTTAATCTCTGTTTCTGCTTTATAAGCTGTTGCAATATCGGCCTTCTCATATCCAAGAGCAAGGTTCTTATCCATTATCTCAAGCGAGTTAGCAACAAGATCCATCATTTTATTAAGATTATCTCTCATATCCTGATCAAACCATGCTTTAGCCTCTTTCTTACGCTTAAGTGTTTTAGCCAGATTATAACAGCTATCAGCAATACTCTCTATATCTGATATAGCTTTAAACATAGCCTGAACACGTTTTGATCCTATAGCAGTAAGTTCTCCTTCTGATAGTTTAGTAAGATACTCTGCAATCTCAACCTCTATATTATCACTTATAGATTCGTACTTTTCAATTCTGTCGTATATCTTGTTAAACTGTTTATCATTTGTCTCGTTAAACAGATCTTTAACCATGCCAAACATTCTTGATGTTCTTTCAGCATATAGAGCAATCTCCTGTTTTGCTTGCACAATACCAAGCTCACTTGTTGATACTGTTCCAACATCAATAAATTTAAGCCTGAACTCCTCATCCTCGTCATCTTTACTCTTAACAAGTCTTGTTGATGCGGCAACAAGATATTTTGCAAAACCTACCTGAAGAAGTGCATTAATAACATTAAATGCAGAGTGGAATATTGCCAGAGCATAAGCTATAGCTTTAACACTCTTATATGGGGATCCTAGATCTGCAGATACCATAAATCTATCTATACCTGCTAAGAAAGGTCTGAACAGGATTAACATCCATATAACACCAATAATATTAAAGAGCAGGTGTATTCTGGCGGCTCGCATAGCACTCTTATTGGTAACCATAGCGGCAATATTGGCAGTAATTGTTGTGCCAATATTCTCACCCATTATCATTGCGGCAGCCATCTCATATGGTATCCATCCGTTGTTACACATAACAAGAGTAAGAGCCATAGTTGCACTAGATGACTGTATTACCACAGTTAGAACTGTTCCTATAGCAAGGAATATAAGGATTGATAAGTATCCTTTATCTGTGTAAGCCTTTAAGAACTCAAGTACTTCAGGGTTATTTTTAATATCAGGAACTGATCCTTTCATATATTCCAAACCAAGGAATAATAAGGCAAATCCTATGAGAAGTTCACCCCATGCTTTGTATGATCCTTTACGTGAGAAAGCCATTGGAAATCCAAGACCAATAAGTGGCAATGAGATAATACTCACTTTTACTCCAAAACCAAGTACTGTAATAAGCCAGGCTGTAAATGTTGTACCAATATTGGCACCCATAATTACTCCTACTGACTGCACCAGCGATAGTAGTCCTGCGTTTACAAAACTAACAATCATTACTGTAGTGGCACTTGATGACTGTATCACCAATGTAACAAGAAGTCCGGTCAAAAGTCCAGTTACTCTGTTCGATGTCATTGCCGCAAGAATTTGTCTCATCTTATTTCCGGCAACTTTCTGCAATGCTTCACTCATAAGTTTCATTCCAAAAAGGAACATCCCTAGTGATCCGAGCATTGTCAAAATATCCAAGATTGAATACTGCATGTTTGTCTGTTCTATTAATTTTAAGGAACGCAAATATATACAAGACATTTTATTTGCAAAACAATAGTGATCAAAACATTTAGTAAAATCTTAATAAGTTTAATAAACTTACGTTTTATAGTTGTATTACTGTTAAATTATTATAAATTGTTATCGGTTATTAGTTCCTCATATTGTTATTTGTCATTGTTTTATATATTGCAATACGAGGCACGGTTCTTGGTAATAGATATTTTTAGTACTACATTAGCGCAAAATTAAAGAAGATAAACATGTTCACTATCGTAGCGAGGGTAATTTTAAAAAACAGACCATTACTACTTCTTTTACTGGGGATTATAACAACATTTATGTTATATATGGCTGGTAATGTAAAGATGTCATATGAACCGGCATCGTTGCTTCCGTCTAATGATTCTACGTTTATTGAAAACGAGCAGTTCACAAAGATATTTGGCAAGTATGGGAATCTGGTTGTTGTGGGAATGAAAACCGATAGTTTTTTTGAAACTAACCAGTTTAATAACTGGACAACAATGATTGACAGTATTAATAATGTGCATGGTGTTGATCAGGCATTTTCACTGTCAGAGGCATTCTCACTTAAAAAGAATAAGCAGAAGAGAAATTTTGAATTTGTCAGGGTTGCAAAAAAAGGTAAAGTTAATAGTGCAGAGGTAGACTCTATAAAGCATATTCTTACATCGTTACCATTCTACAAAGGAACACTATATAACGATAAAGCAAACTCATATTTACTTGCTGTAGTTCTTGATAGAGAGATACTACAGAGTAAAAAGCGTAATAAACTTATTGATGATATTATACATTTTACTGATGAGTTTGCAAAGAAAAACGATGTTGAACTTAAATACTCGGGATTACCATATATCAGAATTAAGGTAGCTAATAAAATAAAGAATGAGATGTTTCTGTTTGTTATTTTGGCAGCAGTAATTACATCAATATTACTTTTCTTGTTTTACAGATCGTTCAGAGTTGTTGCATTTTCGTTATTAGTTGTGGGTGTTGCAGTAGTTTGGGCACTGGGATGGATGGCCATTCTGGATTTTAAGATTACAATTCTTACAGCAGTAATACCACCTTTGCTAATTGTAATTGGTATTCCTAACTGTGTATTCTTACTTAATAAGTACCATCAGGAGTTTAAGAATCATGGAAATAAAATTAAGGCACTGCAACGTGTTATTCAGAAGATAGGTTCGGCAACATTCATGACTAATCTTACCACAGCACTTGGTTTTGCTACATTTATATTTACAGAAACAAGAATACTTAAGGAATTTGGTGTTATAGCATCTGTTAATATTATTGGTGTATATTTTATATCATTACTGCTTATCCCAATAATATTTAGTTTCTTTAATCCGCCAAAGCAACGCCATATAAAACATCTTAATAACGATATCATTAATAAGCTTATGGATAGATTGGTTAATCTTACGGTTAACTATAGAAAGGTGATTTATATATGTGCAACTTTACTTGTTGGAGCTGCTATTTATGGTATTAGTCTTATTCAGAGTACAGGTTATATGGTTGATGATCTTCCTAAACATGATCCTATATACACAGATTTGTTATTTATGGAGGATAATTTTAAGGGAGTACTGCCTTTAGACATAGCTGTTAACACAGAAAAAAAACGTGGAGCTCTGAATCATAAAACAATAAAGACAATTGATAATATTGAGAAAGCTCTTGCAAAATATTCGGAGTTGAGTAAACCTATAAGCATTAATTCAGCTGCAAAGTTTGCCCGTCAGGCATACTACAACGGAAAAGAGAGTGGCTATAAGCTACCCAGCAGAACAGAAACAAACTTTATTTTATCTTATCTAAGACGTAGTAATACTGGTGGTCAGAATAAATATGTGTTTGGTTTTGTTGATTCAACCGCATCTATAGCCAGAATTCAATATAATGTTGCTGATATTGGTACAAAAGCAATGCTTGAACTTGAAGATAATATTAGAGCAGATGTTGATTCTGTTGTTAATGGTAAATATAAAACCATTGTAACAGGAGCAAGTGTTGTAAATGCAAGAGGAAACGACTATTTGGTAAATAGTCTTTTTACAAGTCTGTTTCTTGCAGTGCTGCTTATATCAATATTTATGGCTTGGATGTTTACATCGTGGCGAATGGTAATAATATCTCTTATACCAAACGTAATACCTCTGCTTGTAACGGCAATGGTAATGGGATATTTTGGTATACCTATAAAGCCATCAACAGTACTGGTTTTTAGTATTGCGTTCGGAATATCTATTGACGATACTATACATTATCTGGCAAAATACAGGCAGGAGCTCAAACATAGTAATCTGAATATACGAAAGTCAGCTATCTTTGCAGTTAAAGAGACAGGAGTAAGTATGTTCTATACATCGGTAGTTTTGTTCTTTGGGTTTTCAATATTTTCAGCCTCTGATTTTGGCGGAACAAAAGCGTTAGGTATACTTGTATCGCTAACACTATTTGTGGCAATGTTCTCTAATTTGGTATTGTTACCATCGTTATTACTTACTCTTGACAGGGTTATAATTAGTAAATCGTTTAAAGAGCCATTGCTTCAGATTTATGACGAAGAGGAGGATATTGAACTTGACGACCTTAAGATTGTTAGAATAAACTCTGATGAGAAAAAAGAAAATAAAGTAGAAGAAATAATCACAGATTAAATATATGTACGACATAAAACAAGCTCAGGAAATTGTTAATAAAGCACTTATTGCTGCAAATGTAAGTAAAGAGCCTGCAGGTTTATATGAACCTATTGCATATGCTCTTTCTGTAGGAGGTAAACGTTTACGTCCTGCTTTAACAATAATGGGGTGTAACCTTTTTACCGATTCTGTAGAAGGAGCAATTGATGCTGCTATAGGTATTGAGGTGTTTCATAATTTTACACTACTGCATGACGACATAATGGATAATGCCGATATAAGAAGAGGTAATCCTACTGTACATAAGAAATGGGACGAAAATACGGCTATCTTATCTGGTGATGCTATGATGATAAAGGCATCGCAATTTGTCACAAGAACACACGAGAGTTATCTTAAATCAGTTTTAAAGACATTTAATAAAGCTGCAATTCAGGTATGCGAAGGTCAGCAATATGATATGAATTTTGAGAATCAATCGTTTGTTGCAGAAGAGAACTATATAGAGATGATTCGTCTTAAAACTGCTGTTTTGTTAGCTGCATCGCTTAAGATTGGAGCAATAATAGGAGGAGCATCAAGTGAGGATGCTCAACACTTATATAACTTTGGCGAGAATCTTGGACTAGCATTTCAGCTACAGGACGATTTACTTGATACCTATGGCGATTCTAAGATATTTGGAAAGAATATTGGTGGGGATATTGTGTCAAACAAGAAAACATTTTTGCTTATTAAAGCGTTGTCTACAGCTAAAGGAGACGGTCTTACTGAGCTTAAAGACTATATTAAGAGGGAAGAGTTTGATAGAGATCATAAGATAGATACATTTAAACGAATTTATGATTCGGTTAATATAAAAGAGGCAACAGAGGAAAGAATTAAGTACTACTTTAATCTTGCAAATGAAGAGCTTGATAAAATTGGTGTAAAGGAAGAGAAGAAGACTCTGTTAAAAGAGTTTTGTGAGTCGTTAATGGTTCGTACAAAATAGTCTCTGTCTATAAATAAGGTATTGTTTTGAACAGATATTTATCTGTTTATTGATATTTTATTAAATATAGTTTTAGCTACAGTAGGTTTGTTTTCTAAAAATATTAAATTTGTTTAACCAGTTTAATTTATAGACTAATAACAACCCAATAATGTCAAAGAAAGGTGTAATTACCCAGGTTATAGGTCCTGTTGTTGATATAGGATTTGATAGTAGCAGTGATCTGCCGGAGATAAAGGAAGCACTAAAGATTCCAAGAGATAATGGAGAGTATCTTATAGTGGAGGTGCAACAGTGTATCGGTGAAAATTCTGTTCGTGCAATAGCAATGGATTCAACCGATGGTCTGAAACGGGGAACAGAGGTTATTGTTACCGGAGCACCAATCTCTATGCCAGTTGGTAAGCAGATAAAGGGTAGATTATTAAATGTTATTGGGGAACCTATTGATGGTATTGGTGACCTTGATAAAGCAGGAGCTTATCCTATACACAGAGAACCACCAAAATATGAAGATCTATCTGTTAAGGAGGAGGTACTTCTTACAGGAATAAAGGTTATTGACCTTATTGAGCCATATCTTAAGGGTGGAAAGATTGGTTTGTTTGGTGGAGCAGGAGTAGGAAAAACAGTACTTATTCAGGAGCTTATTAACAATATTGCTAAGGCACATGACGGACTATCTGTTTTTGCAGGAGTAGGAGAGCGTACACGTGAAGGAAACGATCTGTTGCGAGAGATGATAGAGTCAAAGGTTATGACCTATGGCGAGGAGTTTGAGAAGAGTATGGAACAAGGTGGATGGGATCTGTCTAAAGTTGATAAAGAAGCTATGGAGAAATCTCAGATATCACTTGTGTTTGGTCAAATGAATGAGCCTCCTGGAGCACGTGCAACTGTAGCATTATCAGGATTAACAATAGCAGAGAGTCTTAGAGACGGGGTTGGGTCAGATGATAAAGAGAAAGGAAAAGATATCCTGTTCTTTATAGATAATATATTCAGATTTACTCAGGCAGGATCTGAGGTATCTGCGCTTTTAGGACGTATGCCATCAGCTGTTGGTTATCAACCTACATTAGCAACAGAGATGGGACAGATGCAAGAACGTATTACATCTACAAAACATGGTTCTATTACGTCGGTTCAGGCTGTATACGTGCCAGCTGATGACCTTACTGATCCGGCTCCTGCAACAACATTTGCACACCTTGATGCAACAACTGTTTTAAGCAGAAAAATTTCGGAGTTAGGTATATACCCTGCAGTAGATCCTCTTGACTCTACATCTAGAATACTTACGCCGGGTATTGTTGGTAAGGAACATTATGAGTGTGCACAAAGAGTAAAGAATATTCTTCAACGCTATAAAGAGTTACAAGATATTATTGCAATTCTGGGAATGGATGAATTGTCAGAGGATGATAAATTGGTTGTTCACCGCGCCAGAAGAGTTCAGCGTTTCTTGTCGCAACCATTCCATGTAGCAGAGCAGTTTACAGGATTAAAAGGTACGCTAGTGTCAATTGAGGATACCATTAAAGGTTTTAATATGATTATGGATGGTGAGGTAGATAGATATCCAGAATCGGCATTTAACCTAGTGGGAACAATTGAAGAGGCTATTGAAAAGGGAGATAAAATGCTTGAAGAGGCAAACAATAACTAATATGTATCTTGAGATTATTACACCAGATAAACAGCTATATTCAGGAGATATTAATGCTGTAAGAGTTCCGGGGAAAGCCGGACTTTTTGAGATACTGGAGAATCATGCGCCAATAATATCTACACTTGAAAAAGGACAGATAAGACTATTTGAAAAACTTATTCAAGAGCCTATATTTTTTGATATTGATGGCGGTATAATTGAAGCGAAAGACAATAAAATTACAATATTAGCAAAGTAAAAATGGGAGCCTTGAAGCTCCTGTTTTTTTATCTATATAATATCTTTACCAGCAACTATATTGATATTTATAAGGTATTGTTTATCTTATAAATGAATTTTAAAGGGCTAAGTTGATGAATAAAACTGTAGCTTTGAGATAAAATATAAAACAACAGTAATGAGCAAGAAACTATTTTTACTTGATGCATATGCACTGATATATCGTTCTTATTATGCGTTTATTAAGAATCCAAGAATAAATTCAAAGGGTGTTAATACCTCTGCAGCATTCGGATTTACAATGACACTTGATGAACTGTTAAAGAAGGAGCAACCAACACATATTGGCGTTGTGTTTGATCCTCCTGCACCATCATTCAGACGGGATATTTATCCTGAGTACAAAGCTCAACGACCACCTACGCCTGAGGATATAAAAAATGCAATACCAGTAATTAAGAATATTATAAAAGCGTTTAATATTCCAGTTATTGAGGTTGATAAATATGAAGCAGATGATGTTATAGGAACACTTGCAAAAAGAGCGTTGGCAGAAGATTTTACTGTTTATATGATGACACCTGATAAGGATTATGCTCAGGTTGTTGAGGATGGTATATTTATGTACAAACCAAAGAGAAGTGGAAATGAGGCAGAGATATTAGGTGTTGAAGAAGTAAAAGAGATGTTTGGTATTGAAACCCCACTGCAGGTTATTGATATACTTGCATTAATGGGGGATGCATCAGATAATATACCGGGAGCAAATGGTATTGGACCTAAAACAGCAAAGAAATTAATTGCAAAATATGGTTCTGTTGAGGAGTTATATAATAACCTGTCTGATCTTAAAGGGAAACAACTTGAGAACCTTACTTTAGGTAAGAATAATGTGTTATTATCAAAAACACTGGCAACAATTGCCCTTGATGCTCCGGTTGATTTTAATGCAGAAGAGCTCAAACTTAAAGAGTATAATCTTAAACAATTATCTGAGTTATTTGTCGAATTAGAGTTCTCAGGTCTGGCAAAGAGAATAATACCATCGTTTACAGAGGCTCCAAAACCTGCAGAGGGACCGGTACAGACATCCCTGTTTGGCGATAGTATTAGCGATGAACCAGCTTTTGTATCGTCATATAAATCGGTTAACGATACAGAACATGAATATATACGTGTTGACACAGATAGCGATCTAGAAAAGCTTGTTGAGACACTATCAAAATATGATAATATTTGTTTTGATACAGAGACAACCAGTCTGGATGCTCTAAATGCCGAGTTGGTTGGTATATCATTCTCTGTTGAGAAAGGAAAAGCATGGTATATACCAGTACCAAAAAATCGTGAAGAGGTATCCAAAGTATTAAATATATTCAAACCTCTATTTGAGAATGAGGCTATTGCAAAAACAGGTCAGAACATTAAGTATGATATACATATACTTAATAACTATGGTGTTGATATAAAAGGGAAACTATACGATACAATGATAGCTCACTATCTTATTAGTCCTGATCAGAAACATAATATGGATTTTCTGGCGCAATATTACCTTAACTATTCGCCAATAAGTATAGAGACATTGATTGGTAAAGGAAAAGCACAAAAGAGTATGCGTGATGTCCCTATTGATAAAGTTACCGAGTATGCTGCAGAGGATGCAGATATTACCTGGCAACTGAAAAATTTGATATTTGCTGAGCTTGAAGAGAAGGAATTAAGTGAGCTATACTGGAGAATTGAGGAACCTCTTATCAGAGTATTGGCAGCAATGGAACGCAGAGGGATATATCTTGATGTTGATATTATAAATAGTTTTACAGACGATCTGAGAAAGGATGTAATTAAATTAGAAGAGGAAGTACGTAACCTTGCAGAGGAGCCGGAACTTAATGTGTCATCACCTAAACAATTAGGGGTGATATTGTTTGAGAAACTAGAGCTTGATGCAAAAGCGAAAAAGACAAAAACAAAACAATATTCAACTAGCGAAGAGACACTACAGAAACTTAAGGATAAACATCCTATTATTGAAAAAATTCTGGAATTTCGGGGAGTGAAAAAATTGCTAACTACTTATATTGAGCCTCTTCCGGCATTAGTTAATGGAGATGATAAGATACATACATCATATAATCAAGCTGTAGCAGCCACAGGAAGACTTAGCTCTACAAATCCTAACCTGCAAAATATACCAATTCGAGAAGACAGAGGAATGAAAGTTCGTGAAGCTTTTGTTCCAGGTGTTGAGTGTACTCTATTATCTGCAGACTACTCGCAGATAGAGCTAAGGATAATGGCACATATGAGTGGCGATGAGAATCTTATTGCAGCATTTAAGGAGGGGCGTGATATTCATACTGCTACAGCTGCAAAGATATTCGGCAAAACACATGAAGAGGTAACGCGTGATGAACGTAGTAAAGCCAAAACAGCAAATTTTGGAATAATTTATGGTATCTCAGCATTCGGACTCTCTCAAAGACTTAATATATCAAGAAAAGAGGCAAAAGAGCTGATTGATGGCTATTTTGCATCCTTTCCTAAGGTTAAGGAGTATATGAATAATTGCATAGAGATAGCTCGCAAGAAGGAGTATGTAGAGACTATTTATGGAAGAAAGAGAGTGCTAAGAGATATAAATTCACGTAATGCTATAGTGCGTGGTGTAGCTGAACGAAATGCTATAAATGCACCAATACAAGGAACTGCTGCTGATATCATAAAGCTTGCAATGATTAATGTAAGAAAACGAATATTAAGCGACGGACTAAAATCAGGAATGGTTCTGCAGGTACATGATGAACTTATTCTTGATGTTTATAATGATGAGATAGACATAGTAAAGGATATTGTAGTAACAGAAATGCAGAATGTAGCTGACCTCAAGGTTCCTTTAGATGTTGATTTTGGTATTGGGAAAAATTGGCTTGAGGCACATTAATACAGTGTTGATGCTGATTGATGTGTGGCAGACAAATATTTATGTTTGCGTTAAAAGTGTAACATTATAATTCATAGATACGTATCTGGTTATAGTAAAATATAACCGGATACATTATGAAAACTAAAATTCTAAAGTGGTTTGAACAACAGATTAATCAATTTAATACCTGTGAATACAAAGCGCTAAAAACAATTATTAAGAATTTTGATGATAAGAAGATGGTCGCAAATCTTCTTGAGACATCATATGAAAAAGTTGTTTGTCCGCATTGTGGTGAAGATAAGTACTATAAATGGGGGAGACAGAACAATCTTCAGAGATATAAATGTAAGGAGTGTAATAGAACATTTAATTGTTTAAGTAAAACGCCTTTAGCGAGACTTAGAAAAAAAGGAAGGTGGCTTAATTACTCCAAATGTCTTGCTGAAGGGTTAACGGTAAGATATTCAAGTGAATTGTGTGGTGTGTCAAAGACAACTTCATTTAGATGGAGACACAGATTTCTTGTAGGATCTAATGAATATAAAACAACCGAATTGAATGGTATTGTAGAGACAATTGATTTTACAATACCTAAAAACTACAAAGGGTCAAGGAATATCCCTAAACCATCCGGGCGAAATGGTAGATATGATAACGTTTCAATATTATTCAGTAGGGATAGAAACCGTAATATGTATGATTCTGTAGTTGAAAAGTTGAGTGTTAACAGCCTCAGAGATAATCTCAAATATATCCTTGCGAAGGATAGTTTGTTTTGTAGTATAAACAGCAATCTGTACAGAGATTTTATAAAAATAAGTAAAAGAAGGCATGGTTATATAGATATAGAGAAAGGAGAGTATGTAAAGAAAGATATTGTACACATCAACAATGTAATTAGATATAGCCGTGGACTTTTTATCTGGATGATACGGTTCCGCGGAGTTGCAACCAAATACCTCTTTAATTATTTATCATGGTTTCGCGATCTTGAAGAGTTTGATATGAATATACCGTCAAAGGATATATTGATTAGAGCAATGACTATCACGAATAAACTTCAACTTTTAACGCAAACATAATGATTCAACAAACGGGCTGATACATATATATTGAATTCAATTTATGAATTGTTATATTTATGCACTCTTTATAACAAATGTAAAATAAATCATAACAATGAAAACTCTATTTCGAATTATTATCATAACGGCTATTGCGGTTATTGTAGCATGCAGTAAGGATAATGTAGACAAGCCTATAAAGTACAGATTTATTGCTTCTGCTTCTAACTCCGCAACAGGAGGAGTGGTAATATTCTCATCATTTAATGGTGTTGACTGGAAAAAACATAACAGTGATCTACCAAAAGGATTTAGGTTTGAGAAGATTATCTGGGCACAAAAGAGACTTTGGGCAATAAAACAACCCGGATGCAGGGCTGATATACCTCTTCTTTGGACATCTATGGATGGTATTAAATGGCAGGAAGTGAACCATAATATAACATTTAGCACAGCCAAAAGAATTAGCGATATATACTACCATAATGGTAAATTTGTTCTATCCGGAGAAGGTTCATATGCTTTTGAAGGAAGTTTCAGATATAGTACTGATGGTTATAACTGGACGAAACCGACAATATACACAAATGTTGGATATCGAGATGCTATTGTAAGGTTTCAGGATAAGTATATATCGTACGGACTTGGACGAGGAATGGGAGACAATATTAAAAATAAACTTATGATATCTGATGATCTTCAGAATTGGGAGATGGCACGTACTGTTATTGACGGATCATTTAATGATGTTGTGCATAAGAATGGTGTACTTATAGCAAGTAGAAATGGTGTTGTAAAAGGAGGTCCGGCAGATATGAATATTACAGAACTTTATGTTAGTACAGATGGAAATAATTGGCAACAGCCGGCGGGTTTAATCTGTACAAAGAGTCCGGTATCTGGAGCATTTGAAGTATATGGGTCAATATTTGCCGGAGATGATAGTTTTATTGGAGTTGGAAAAGCTGGAGAGGTTGCTGTATCAACAAATGGATTTACATGGAGTGTCTCAAAAATAAGCGATTTTGATCTGTATGGTGTCTGTTCCGGAAATAATGGATATGTAGTTACTGCTACTAATGTAAGAGGGAACAAACTTATTACCTCAGAGCCTACTAATATTATATATTATAGTAAAGACCTTAAGAAATGGCAACCTGTATTAACAGAAAAAGCTATTGGAGGTAGAAAGGTGTTTTATGTTCCTGTTTATTAGGATTAATGATCTTTAGGGAGTTATTAATATTGCTGCGAACATGTGTGTTATTATAACAATATGCATGTGTTCGTAGCAACTCTATGTTTCTTAGATAGAATATCAATTTAAAGCAACATTGTACTGTAGCCTAAGACTTAGCATGCTTCTAATTTCTACAAACACAATAACAATATCAAATACTAAATCTATTTTCGAATGCTTTATCAGTTATTGGTAAATATATTCTCATTATCATACTTAATTTATCTAATTAAATCTTTACAATTCGTTTTCATGAAAAATATAATCTATTTATAATTTAGTACATATTGTTATAATAGTCTATATTATGAATTTATAGTTTGTGGATGTGCGAATTGTTATATAATACTCTTTTGTATTGCTTGTTCGCTTAATTATATCGGTCTAAATAATGAATTGAGTTAAATGTTGTTAAGAGCCTTATTCAGTTCTGAAAGACTAATAAAACCAAGCTTCTTTCTTAATCTGTATTTAGCTACCTCTACACTTCTTACAGCAGTATTTGTGTAGTTAGATATCTCCTTTGTTGAGAACTGTAATCTGATAAGAACACACAACTTTATTTCACTTCTTGTTAGGTCAGGAAAACGTTGTTTAATCTTGTTCTTAATATCAACCTCTCTTGTATTAATATTACTGCTTACAACATCAGAATCTTTTATAAGGTTACAGATATTAATTATAGACGACTCAATAGCTTTTGTATCATGCAACAGTCTCTTCTCTTTGCTAAGTTGTGTCATGATGTTTTTATACAAGGTTAAACTCTCTTGTTGTATAAATAATATCCTGCTTAAATCGTTTTTAAGAGCATCATTTATTGTTGTAATGTTGTTTAATTCTTTTTTATCAGATTCTGTTCTTTTATGGTAACTTTTTATCCTGCCAACAGCTTTTGTAAATAGTATGTTTTTTCTCTTTAATAGTTTGTTTTTATAAATCAGAATAGTCGAAATAATCAACAAAATAACAACTGATAATATAATCCAGATAATAAATTTCCTGTTATAGTCTAATATTAAGGCATTCTTGATTGTTCTTGTTTTTTCAGACTCACTCTCTATTGCCAACAATTGATTGTTCTTCTCTATATGTGATATAGTTTTTAGCTGATCCTCCTTATTCATACTATCCTTATATTTATAGGCCATCTTTCCGTCTCTATATGCCTTTTGATAGTTCTTTACAAGTCCGTATTCTGACGATCTTAAATGGTATGCTATTGTAAGATTTCTGTAATCTCTGGTCTTTTTAGCCTCAATAATTGTAGAGTCAAGATATGTAATAGCCTTACCTACCTTATTTAGTTCTCTGTTAATACAGTACATATTATAATATATTGCCCTTATCTCTTCATTAGGTAACTTATCTCTGTGCTGTAACACATTGTTGTAAATCTTCATAGCCCCCTTTGAATCAAGTTTCATCTGAAGAGCAGCTGCAATACTTATCGAATTTCTTAAACGATATCTTAGTGGTTTGTTCTCAAAATCAGTCTCAAAACCTTTTGTATAATATTTATGTGCCGTATTAAAATCTCTCTGTACATAATATATATTCCCTTTATTCATATAATTAAACGACAATGCTGTATACTTTTTCAGCCTTTTATTAATGGCAATTGAAGAATCTAGAATCTCCATAGCTTTGTCATACATTCCAAATTGTTTATATATAATAGATTTTATGTTAAACAGATGCGCCTTTCTTCCGTGATTAGGTTTAGCAACTAAAATACTATCGGCAATAGATAATAACCTCTCATTATCTTTATGATTCGAGCACCTGTTATAACTCTCAATAGCATCAGTTATATTACGCCAGGCAATAGAGTCTGATTTTGGACCGGGATTCTCAACCAACATGTCATAAGCCTGCTCAAAAAGCTTTCCGGATTTATCATATATCTCAGCTCTCTCAAATAATCTAGCTTTAAGTGTTGTATATATAGCTTTTTTATATCCACACTTTGTAATATCTGACTCTCTGTTAATAATGTGCAAAGCACTATCAAGTGATCTATTATTAATTAATAGTTTAATCCTATAGATATTTAATGAATCGTTTACAGTAAAGTTAACATCAGAGGCAGATGTAATATCTGTTGAACTTAATATACCGATGATAATCAGCAGTGTATAGCATGTTAGTTTTTCGTAGATTTTCATAACAGGATTGTTTCTTTAATTAAGCTTTGCAAATAGAGTACATAATTACAATAAATTATTAATCAAAGCTATTATGCTGAGTTTTTACAGCACTATTGCTGAGTTTTTGTAGTATGATTTATAAGGGTTTATAAATGCTATCTGTATAATTTTGTGGTATCAAATATAGATAAAAGACATACATTCTCTGTAATTTAAATCATCTGACTAACATTTGATAAACCATAATAATTAATTAGAGAGATTGTGAGAAGATCTATACACCCTGTCTGATATGTTGGTTAAAACAGCTATGCATGTAAGATGCTGTAGATTGCTCCGACCTAAAAACAGGATGTATGTAGTAAAAGCAGATTAAAACGATAGTGTTGTGGTCGTGAATTAGGTTTACAGAAGCCTCCTGTGGTATCTACCCGGAGGCTTCTCTATATTTTAGTTAAGATATTTTGCAAAAACTCTAATCAAACTATCCTTCTCAAAAGGTTTCTCCATAAGCTCAATCATACCATTCTCTGTAGCTGTCTCATTGCTGTAGTCGTAACTATATGCAGTATGACCAATTACCGGAATACGACGATCCAGATTCTTAATAATGTTGGCAACCTTCATACCATTACTTCCGGGCATCTTTATATCCATAAAAATAAGATCAGGATCATAATCATTATTAAGCATATCAAGAACCTCATCACCACTTTTTGCCCATATAAGGTTAATATTGGTCTCAGACAGATAATCATCTACAACCATAAAGTTGGCATGAATATCCTCAGCAAGAATAACAGTCTTCTCACTCCAGTCAATATTATTAATGCTATCGTCATATATAATCTTCTCAGAAGGAACAGAGAAGAAGAATGATGAACCCTCATTAAGTACAGAGTTATACCATAGCTTACCACCTAACTCCTCAATAACACACTTTGCATCGCCTAAAGTAAGCTCCTGAAAAACAATAGTGTCTCTGTTTACGCCAAACCTGTTCTCAAAAACCTTACCCTGTTCGCTGGTACATATTCCTGCACCCGAATCAATAACATATATCAGAATATCATTATCAGATGTTATAGATATACCAGAATCTATAAAGCCCTCTGTTGTATATGTAAATGCATTAAATAGTAGCTTTAGCCATATCTGTACAACAATATCAGACTTCTCATTCAGTATAGTGTGTTGTACCTTAATATTATTCTGGAAACTTACTCTTATATTATTACCATGACCATTGTTCATCTCATTCATAATATCAGCAATAGTATTGCCCATCTCACCAAATGTAAATGGCAGTTTACTCTTACTGTTCTTAAGCTTATATCCGGTCTCAATATCGTTAAATATTACCTTTAAATCTTTGGCCGATTTAGATATATTCTGCTTAATATCGGCATAGTCGTCAGAGAATGGTACCGAGTTGATAAGCAGATCAGATGAGCCTACAATATTGTTAAGCAGAGATTTTGACCTGGCAGCAAACTTACTGAATTTATCAGGAGCAATTGACTCAATAATTTTACTGAAAACACTACCCTTATCTTTACCGTCTGGGCATACCTGTTTCTCTTCTGATACAATAAAACCATTAATCTTATTACCCTCATTTAGTACAGGATTTATAATAAGATTCATATCTTTTGTATCCTCATTTACCTGATTAAAGAAGTACAGTTTACCCTCCCAGCGTCTCTTATCATACAACTGGTTCCACATATCCTCAAAATCCTCAGCAGATCTCTTTTTATCAATATATTCGCTAAAGTGTTTTCCCATATATTGAATTGCAGATACCCTTGATGCCTTGATAAATGCAGGATTAACAAATTTAACCACACCTTTCTCATCAAGCACAATCATTGGTACGTGCGATACCCTAAAGGCATTTGTAAGCATCTTAAGATGCTCCTCGGCTCTCTTTCTTTTAGTAATATCAAGAGCAATACCTCCAATCAGATACTCATTATTAACACCTTTAAAACGGAACTTATGCATAAGCATTACATGATCCTTGCCTTTAAAATCTGTTCTGTTTGCCTCTACAACAACAGTCTCACCGGTCATTACATGCCTGTCCTCTTCAAGAATTGTCTCGGCATCGTCTTTACTGAATATCTGCGATGGGTATTTACCATAGTTATCCTCACCAAAGAAGTGTTTAAAGAATGTGTTCTGATACTTTATTCTACTGGTATTATCCTTAATAAATACCCCAAGCGGAAGATAATCCATAAACAGTGCAAACTGATCTTTTGAACGTTGCAAATGCTCCTCTGTCTGCTTAAGTTCTCCTCTGTCTATTACACTCTCAATAACACCAATAAACTCACCCATCTTTCCATATAGCGGATATATACTACGCAGAACAACAGCCTCCTCGCCATTAGGCTTCTTATAATAAGCCTCCTCAATCTTATGATCAAGGCTCTTCATTGCCTTATGAACAAAACACTTGTCTGGTGTACACTTTTTACACTTTATAATGTCCGAACACTTAACCTGTCTCTTATACTTTTTAGGAAGATTAAATATCTTATTGTATGCAGAGTTGCACTTTAATACATTCAGATCGGCATCAATAAGCCTCATACCAGCTAACGATGAATCAAAAACCTGATTAATAATCAGTGTCTCCTCAATAGTCTTTCCGGACATCTTGCTTAAACGCTTCTCTATTCTCTTATCAAGATTAAAGGCTTTAAATAATATAGCATTAGTAAAAAAGAACGCCACAAGAAGTATTAATATAAATCCGATAATAAAGATAATAGCCAAAAACATAAGCGATGCATTAACATTCTCAACATCTGCAGTAATATCTTTAGCGTATAAAACACCACCAATTGGTAAACCCGATGGCGACAATAGTGGTCGTGTTTTATGTATCAGATAACTCTTATCATTAATATCCAGAGTTGTAAATCGAGGCAGATCCGGATGTTTAATCATGAACTCTCTGAATATACTATTGTTTTTGGTTGTTATAATATCAAATCTTCGGTTTGATATTGATGGATTCTTGGTACTGTCAAGAGCTCTTATCTGCCGGTTTATATAGAACGCACCAAATAGTGTAGAGTCCTTATCAACATGAGCCGACATAGGGTTATATCGTGCCGAACTTGATGTTAAGATACCACTGAATCTGTCTTTATAGAATATTGGCATTGCCACACAATACTTTATCTTTCCGCGGTTATATATCCAACCCGATTTTGTACTCGGATGTTTTGATAAATAACCCGCTACCTGATCAATACTACTGTTGTTTTTTGCCCCGTATCTTACCTTTAGTTTAGCTCTGTGATCATATAACGATACATCTACATCATCTTCAGTATTAACACCGTTGAAAAGATAAAAGTTGTAAATAGCGTCTTTATACTCAATGTCTCTCTTCTCCCCAATAAGAACTCCTATACCAGAGAATATAATAAACGACGACGATCTGGCCTCAAGCTCTTTGTTTGAGGCAATCATGTTAGATTGATGCAGACATGACTGTTTTAATACCTCCTGAATAAGCCTGTTGTTGAATCTCTCTCGTTTCTGTTTTGCAGTATTATTAAACAGAACAAGTGCCGGAAATATTATTACCAGTGCAACAATACCCACCAATCTCAACCTATCTTTTCTCTCAATAATCATAATCCGGGTTTTTAGCAAATAACACAATCCATCTTTATATCATAAATGTCTGTAGGAACAGTTTCAAAATACTGAAAATTAAAGCATATACCAATCTTAATTGCATCAGACGATCGTAAAAATTTATCGTAATACGCTTTTCCGCGACCCATGCGGTTATTATCCTTATCAAAAGCCACTCCCGGAACCACAATAAGGTCTATCAGCTCAGGCGACTCAAATATTGGTCCGTTTGGCTCTGGTATACCATACAGATCGCCTGCAACAAGCGAATCTTTTCCTTTGTACTCTTTAAGTAGCAGATTATCGCCATCAACAACAGGTAAAATTATTCTCTTCTGTCCATAGTATTTCTCAACAAAGTCATGAGTAAAAACCTCATCGTCCATAGACCAGTATAACATCACAACTTTTGAATCAACAAACCTTCTGTCAGCCTCCAGTTTCTGAAGTATTATATCAGATAATTCCCTCTTTTCGTTAGTAGAATATTTACCTTTTAAATGCTTAACCTTTTTACGTAACTCCTTTTTCTCAATAGCTGTTTGTTGCATGATAAAAATATTTATACAAAACTACTAAATAATTGTTTGTCTATCACTTCTGTTTGTATTTTTGCAATCTAATTTTGATGAAAGTTTTGGAGATAAAAGCTGTAATTTTTGATATGGACGGGCTGCTTATTGACTCGGAACCACTGTGGGAAGAGGCAATGATAAAAGCGTATGAAATAAAGGGTTATACAGTAACCACAGATATGCTTAAGGTAGTTAAGGGTAACAGGGTAGATGAGGCTGTGGCAAATGTTAGCAGACAGATTAACTGTAATATGTCTGGTAATACAGAGCTTGAGAATATAGTTCTGAATAATGTAATTAACCTTATCAGAGATCAGGGCATAGCTCTTAAGGGGGCAATAGAGTGTATAAATTATTGTCGTAATTGTGGCTATAAAGTAGCACTTGCATCCTCGGCAATGTACAGTGTTATAAATGCTGTATCGGAGCGTATGAGCATTAACGGAAGCTTTGATGTTGTATATTCAGCAGAGGAGGAGCAGTATGGTAAGCCTCATCCGGGAGTGTTTATAAGTACTGCACAAAAACTTAATGTGCCTGCTGTGCAGTGTGTGGTACTTGAAGATTCGGTTAACGGAGTAATTGCAGCAAAGGCATCAAACATGAGTGCTATAGCAGTTCCGCACCCTGACCAGATTAAAGATAAAGGCTTCGGAATAGCAGACCATGTTGTTAACAACCTTATTGAGGCTATTGATATCTTAAAAACATTGGCATAGTATGTTAGAGAAGGTGAGGTTAAGAATCTATCTTATACTATTTGTGTTTGTGCTCATAAGCTCTACAATAGTATTCATGCTAACAGAAGACCTGTCGGTATTTGATGCCCTGTACTACAGTATTGTTACTGTATCAACAGTAGGATATGGCGATATCTCGCCACAATCGGATATTGGTAAGATAATGGCAATTGTTCTTATTGTAGCCGGAGTGGGAACATTTCTGGGAGTAATAGGAAATGCTACAGAGATATTTATTAAACGCGAAGAGGGTAAGAAGCGCGACAAGAAGGTACACATATTTCTTGGGCTTCTGTTTAGCGAGGTTGGTAACAAACTGCTTGCTATTGTTCAGAAGAACGACAGAACTATTGATGATACGCGCAAATTGCTGCACTTTAATAACCTCTATAAGCAGAGACACTATAAAAACCTTAGCAAAGGAGTAGAGCAGCTTAGTATAGACTATGGCGTAGAGAGTTGCGACTTTGCTGAGATTTATGAACTGATAAAAGCAAACAAGGAGTTTCTCATGCGTATGTTAGAGAATCCTATGTTGCTTGAAGGAGATCAGCTTACGGAGCTGATAAGAGATATATTTCATCTGTATGAGGAGTTTACCTACAGACTTAATATAGACAACCTTACAAAATCAGATAAAGAGCATCTGCACCATGATATTATGCGTGTTTATAAGGGGCTTATTAAAACATGGATAATGTATATGGAGTATCTGCATGTATCGTATCCTGTTTTATACAGTTTTAACAGGAAACAAGGGCCTTTCGGGAATCTGTAGTATCAGTTTATTACTAATCATATAAGGCAGCAGCCTCATATAAGTGAGGCTGCTGAACTATTATTGTATCTGTATTAACAAGAGTGTTAACAATCCTCTTGCAAATGGTTGGGACTTTCTGTTATCTATATCTCACCGTTTTTTATCATACGCATTAATTCAGATATACACTCCTCACTCTCTTTACCTTTAAGCTCAACGTCAGGTATTGTACACATCTCAGCATTTGAACTTCCGTCAGGGTTAAGACCCATTTCGCCGGTATAGCGCATTACAATACCACTATTTGGTAAGCATAAAAGAAAAGGTTCTGAACCAATACCGTCTCCACCGGTCAGTTTACCTACAACCTTTGCAAACCCTGTCTGTTTACAAAATATTGCAAAAGCCTCAGACGATGAGAATACCAACTCATCAACCAACAGGTATATTTCTCCTTTGAACCTTGATTCTACTTTGTTGGGATAAAAAGTCATCTCTCTTTTCATAAAACCATAACCATTGCCTTTAAGCTCTTTTGGCATATTGTTTAGCTTTACCTCGTTATATGTAAGCTCTTTTTTAGGAACTTTGTAATACTCATAAAAAACCTTGTCTTTTCTGTAAGCAATAATATTCTCTGTAGTAACATCGCTATCTATAAGATACGGAACAACATAGTTTATCCAGTATGAATCATTACCACCTGTGTTACCCTGAATATCAATAACAAGTTTATTATACTCACCAATATGTGTAAACAGAGAGTCCAGCTTGGTTTTATCCTTATCTATGCGCTCATCAACAAAACTCGGAAGGTGTACATATACAATCTTATTAACACTATCGCTGGTAATTGTTAGCGGAGCATTAACTTTTTTGTCGTACCAACTCGACGATGAAGACTCTTGTTTACCATGTTTATCCTCATATATCTGATTAAGCAGATTTGTCCAGTGTTTATGATTATTACGGGCGCTTTTTATCTTTAACTCTTTATATCCTCTTTTAATACTCTTTTTTAATAACCTGTACCTTTTGTATAACTTATAGAAATAATCAAAATCAGTAGTGGGCATCAAATCGGCATGATCGCAATGCAGATCATTCACAATTGCCGATATACTGGCAATAAACTCCTTATTACTCTTTGTGTTCTCTACTCTTTTGCGATACTGATTGTAATTACCAAGCCAGTCAATATCATGTTTTCTTTTAAGTACCCCAAAATATGGGTATACCCGCTTAAGGGTGTTATACATACTATCAAAATCGGCAAGTTTCTCCTGTCTGGTTAATTCACGAAACTTGTTCTCTTTTGCAAAAAGGTGCAATCCTGATATAAGGATTATGCTAAATAGAATAATTAATCGCTTCATCTGTTTATATTCTCTTTTCAATAGTCAGACGGAACTAACATTTATAATCATTTACGTTTGTGAATAACTGTTCTCGTGCTTTGTCCCGTCGTTTCTATAGGTTATTGTAACTTACTTAATCTGACTGCTTACTGTTGTCAGAAAAATAGATTTAGTGTTTATCTTAAAATGTATCAGTTCAAGGACGACAATTAATAAGAACTGTTGCATATCAGACCATGATTTTTTTAGATCTGATATTTTAACCCATTGCAGTAATAAAATATTCCTGTTGCGAGCCAACCTCTCCCTGTCGCTACAATTGCTCTCCCTGTCGCATGATAACCCCTTCCTGTTACTACTAAACCCTTTCCTGTTGCAGACCTTTCTGTCCCTGTTGCATAGTAACCCTTTCCTTTCACAAGGAATGTGCTCCCTGTCGTTAACTAACCTGTTCCTGTTGCTTTAGTCAGGCTCCCTTTCATAAAAGGAAGAGGTGTATCAGCTACAGGACAACGATAATTTTGTAAAGGGAGAGGTGACCTTGTAAAAGGAGAAACATGGTTAATGACAGGATCAGTAAGATTGTTAACAGGATCAATATGTAAAACAACAGGGAACTCCTGAATTTAGAGAGGAGCAGATGCTTTTTAACAAGTGAATATATTGCTAATAACAGGATTAACAGATGTATATTTATATAATTTGATAGATTAGAGTGTTCGATTTTGAGCAATAAAAGTATTATCTTGTTGTTAAACATCGGATATTTATGAGACAACTTCTATCTACTTTTTTTATACTGTTTAATATTCTGCTGGTAAATGCGCAGATGGTTCAGACAATTCGGGGTAAGATTATTGATAAGGATAGTCATCAGCCTCTTATTGGTGTAAATGTTGTTATACAAGACCCCAAACTTGTTACCGGAGCAATGACAGATATTAACGGAGAGTTCCGGATTGATAATGTTAAGGTTGGCAGATACACTATTGTAATAAGCTACCTTGGTTATAAAACTATAACCCTTAATAACATGTCTGTTGTTTCAGGTAAGCAGACAGTGTTAAATATTGAGTTAGAGGAACAGGCTGTAAAGATTAATGAGGTTGTTGTATTGGGTAAGAAAAAAGGTGAAACATCAAATAAGATGGCAACAGTTAGTGTAAGATCGTTTACAGTAGAGGAGACGGAGAAGTATGCCGGTAGTCTTGGTGACCCGGCACGTATGGCAGCAAATTATGCGGGTGTATCGCGTGCAGGAGACGACAGAAACGATATAATAATAAGAGGGAACTCACCAATAGGTCTGCTGTGGCGTTTAGAGGGTGTTGATGTTGCAAACCCTAACCACTGGGGAGCAAGTGGTACCACAGGAGGTGCAATAAGTATTCTTAATAATAAAACCCTTGCAAACTCCGATTTCTTTACCGGAGCATTTCCGGCAGAATACAGTAATGCTCTATCAGGAGTGTTTGACCTTAAGATGCGTGCAGGAAATAATAGCAGAACAGAGCTTACGGGTCAGATAGGTTTTAATGGGTTTGAGGTTATGGCAGAGGGTCCGTTCTCAAAGAATTATAACGGATCTTATATGGTATCGTACAGATACTCTATTCTTGAGATAATGGATGCTCTAGGATTTAAGGTTGCCGGAGGTGCAGTACCGGAGTATAAAGATCTGACAATGAAGATTGATTTGCCAACAAGGAGTATTGGTAACTTTGCACTGTTTGGTATTACTGGTAATAGCTATATAGAGATACTATCTGACGAGACATCGGGCACAGAGAAGTTTAATACACCTACAGATGATGATACATATAACGGAACCAGACTCTTTATATCGGGGCTGACACATAAACTACTGTTAAATGATAAATCGTACCTGAATAGTGCCGTAGCATTCTCATCGTCCAGAGTGCATACGCGTGTAGATTCTGTATTTATGAACAGGGTAGGGGGTACAGATACTAACCCGGTACTTAAAAAGCAGGCGCAAACATGGTATGGCGAGAATAATATAGAGGAGATTGTAAATGCTACAACAAAGTATGTATTAAAATATAACCCGCGCAACTCTTTTACTGTAGGAGTATCTGTTAAACATACATATGTAAACTTTAAGGATAGCATAGAGTCTGATGATGGCGACTATTTTGAGTATCAGACACGTATTAAGAAACGTGGATTGTGGTTATTACAGTCATATGCACATTGGCAACATAAATTCAACAATAACCTTACGCTAAATACAGGGTTAAACTATCAGCAATTTACATTTAATAACAGCTATGCTGTTGAGCCACGTTTGGGGCTGAAATATGAACTAAAAAACGGTGCAAATATGAGCCTTGGTTACGGACTGCATAGCAGAATGCAACCTATGCTAACATATTTTGTTGAGACCTTTAATAACGGAATATACAGACAGACCAATAACAATCTTGGTTTTACTAAAGCACACCATTTTATTCTTGGTTACGATAAGCGGATAGGAGCAAACTACAGATTTAAAGCAGAGGCATATTATCAGCATCTGTTTAATGTGCCTGTTGAGTCTGAATTGTCAAATGTATCAATACTAAATCAGGGTGCTGAGTTTCATCTGGAACGTAACGATAGTCTTGTAAACAGAGGAAAGGGCCGGAACTACGGAGTAGAGCTTACATTTGAGAAGTATCTGCATAATAACTGGTATATGTTAATTACCGGATCGTTGTTTGACTCTAGATACAGAGGTAGCGATAATGTATGGCGTAACACAGCCTTTGCAGGTAACTTCTCAACAAACATATTGGCCGGATATGAATATAAGATTAGCGATAGTTACTCATTGAATACAAATGCAAAGGTTACATGGGCTGGAGGAAAACGAAATCAGTTTATAGATTTAGAGGCATCTGTACGTGATGGCGAGGAAGTGTTTGACGATAGCAAAGCGTATGCAGAGAGAGAGAAGGACTATTTTAAACTTGATTTCAGGATATCGGTAAAGAATAATTGTAGTAGATTTAATCAGGAGTTGGCTCTGGATATTACAAATTTAACCGGACACAGAAATGTATATTCACGTAGTTTTAACGAGGGTAAGGGTAAAATAGATTACGTGTATCAGCAGGGATTCTTTTTAATGGTACTGTACCGGATAAACTTTGGTTGGTAATATATGATGTACCACAAACATTGTTATTCAGGATATAGTAAGATCGCCCTGTTACTGTTCAGAGCGATCTTTATATTAATCAGGTATCTAGAAAAATTTCTTTTTTGGTGTTGTAGCAACAAAATCTTTAAGGTAGAAAGGCTCAAAGTATGCTACATCTGCAAACTTACCATTGTTGTAATCTTCAAGAGCAAGCGGTATCATTGTTTTAGCTGAAGGAACTATATTATCTGCCAAAACAAATTTTGAATCTGTAAGTACCTCCTTACACTTTGCGGCACCATTACCTGCCATAACAATTGTATTATCCTTAATATATTCAGCATATGAGTTCTCATCAATTATATCGGCTGATATATCCTTAATGGTATCCAGATTATCATTAAAGAATGCAGAGTATACCTCCATTCTTCTGGCATCTATCATTGGAGCATAAAGCTTATTACCATTGGTATTATTTGCTGCGTCAGACTCCTTAATCTGTATGGCCATAGCTTTAAGTGTATTTACCGGTATAAGTTTGGCATTAGTACCATAACATATTCCTTTTGCGGTAGAAACACCTATTCTTAGTCCGGTATAAGAACCTGGTCCCATACTAACAGCAACGGCATCAATATCGGCTGGTTTTATATCATTCTCCTTTAGTAACTCCTCAATAAATATAGTTAGCAGTGCCGCATGCGATTTATCATCGCTGCTCTCTTTTACCCCTAAACAACGATTGCCCTGCGAGAGGGCAACCGAACATATATTTGTACTTGTTTCTATATGCAACAATACAGGTGTGCTCATAATCTTCGCATTTATATTACTTTGCGAATTTGGTTATTTTTTTTTTTAGTTTCAACAGTCATGCCATCTTTTAGTTTTTTCGATACAGCGCTATAGGGACCAGAAACTAGAAGAGCAGTGGTGTCAATGCCTGTTTTAATCTCTATATATTTATCGTCCTGAATACCTGTTTTTACCTCAACAGACTTAACTGTTTTGTCAGCATTAACTAAGAAAACAATCTCTTTCATATCATCTCTGTCGTCCTCTTTCTGTTCGCCACCATTGTTTACCTCTGCAAAGTCGTTATTAGCAACATTAGGGTTTTTGTTATCTTCGCCTCTAATTGTTACTGCCTGAATAGGAACCGATAGTGCATTATTTATCTCCTTAGTTATTATATCTACAGAGGCAGACATACCTGGTCTGAAAGGTTTACGATTATCTGAAGTAAGATCAGCATATGACTCTTCCAGAACAAGAATCTTAACATCAAATGTTGTAACCTGATCGGCACTACCACCTGTAATACTTGCTGAGTTTGCAATTTCAGTTACAATGCCCTTAAATGTTCTGTCAATATATGCATCAACCTCAATCTCGGCAACATCGCCAAGTTTTACACGTACAATATCGTTCTCATTTACATCAACCTTTACCTCCATTCTGTTAAGGTCTGCAATACGCATAATCTCTGTACCTGCCATTTGTGCTGTACCTACAACACGCTCTCCAAGCTCTACATTAAGTTTAGATACAGTTCCGCTCATAGGAGCATAAATTGTAGTCTTTACAAGATTCTCTTGTGCCTCTTTAAGCGATGCTTCAGAACTTTTTACGTTAAATTCGGCTGCTTCAACCTCTGCTTTAGATACTGTATATGCCGATAGAGCATTCTCGTAGTCAGAATCTGATATTGCTTTCTGTTCCCAAAGACTTTTGTTACGTTGATAAACCAATGTGTTTTTCTCAAACTGAGCTTTACTTATGGCAAGTCTTGCTTTTGCTGAGTTAAGAGCCGCATTAGCTCTGTCGCGCATAGAGATGTATGTGTCGGGCTTTATTTTAAGCAGAAGTTTACCTTTATTTACATAGTCACCCTCTTTAATATTCAGCTCAACAATCTCACCCGATACATCAGGACTTATTTTAACCTCTGTTTCTGGTTGTACTTTACCATTTGCAGTGATTTTTTCAACTATTTTTCTGAATTGTGGCTTCTCTGCCTCAACTTTTAACCCTTCTCTCTTACCAAAAGCACCATTCTTTTTACCTATAGTCATTATAACAATAACAATTATAATAAGTACAGCCAGTATAATAAATATTTTTTTACCTTTCATGTCCTATTCTTTTTACCGTAATTATTTTAAAGTTAATGGATTTCCTCTATAAAAATCTAGAATATTTGTTTTAAATATATATTCATATTTTGCTTGTAGTAGATCAGACTCCGCTTTAATAAGCTTGTTCTTTGCCTGATTATATTCCAGAGTATTCACCATTCCTACATTATATTTCTCCTCTGTATATCTGAATGCTGTTTTCATTGCAGCAACACTCTTTTCAGACGATTTATATTTCTCAATAGCAGCCAGAGCATCATAATAAGCTTTCTGCACGCGCTTTAACAGATCCTTTTTTGTTGTCTCCATCTGTAGTCTTGTCTGCTCAACACTTATTTTTGTTTTGGCAACTCTTGTTTTTGCACTTAAACCATTAAATATTGGAACCGATAGAGTAAATCCTACATAGTAGCTCATATTATCTTTAAACTGATCGGCAAAACCATAATCTTGGGTAAGCGTTGGTTGATAAAAACTTATAACAGGTGTGTTACTACCCTGCACAAGTCCTATCTGTCTTGTTCCCATTGGAGCATTAAGATCTGGTACTGTTCTGGTTTTTTGTGCCCCTGAATATCTGGTATTAAGTCCGGCTCCAAGTGTTAAAGAAGGGTAGTAACCTCCTTTAGCAATCTTAAGCTCTTTTTCCTGACTCTCTAGCTTAAGTTTTGCACTCTCTATTTCAGGAAGATTTGCAACAGCAAGGTTGTATGATTGTGCAACATCATAAAGTTGTTTTGCGTGCTGTTCAATAGTAAGATCCGGTTCTTCAATCTCAAAATTGTCAAACGATTCCAATTCAAGAATCTGAACAAGCGAAAGATATGCAAGTTTAAGTTGGTTTGAGTATGTAACAACATTAAGCTCTTCAGCAGCCACCTGAGCCTGTATCTCAAGAAGATTACCCTGTGGCAGACTTCCTGCATCAACAAGTTTCTTTGTACGCTCCTCTTGTTGCTTAATTATATCTAACTGATTTTTGGAGTTCTTAAGAATATCTTTGTTGAAAAGAATATTAAGATATGCCGATGCAATATTAACAGCAATATCATTTTTTGTCTTCTCAGTATCCTTAATACTAGCCATAAGATCCAGTTTAGCTTTCTTAATACTATTCATTTTCTGAAAACCAGAGAATAGTGTAAGATTTGAGTTAACCTGAAAGTTATCAGACTGTATTGTCTGGTCTTTTGTAAACTGATATGTTGTTTCGTCAAGCGCTCTACCACTATTAATCTGATGGCTGGCACTTGTCCTTAATGTTGGAAAAAGTGCAGCTCTGCTCTGTGTGTATGTGCTCTCATTTAACTTAGATTGCAACACCTTTTGTTTAATCTGCAGGTTGTTTTCCATAGCATGTTTAATACATTTCTCCAGGGACCACTTAGTTTCTTGTCCCCATATTACTCCGGGAATAGAAATAAGCATAATTGTTATTAGTGCGTTTTTGCAAAATCTTTCCATATCTTTTAATAGTGTATTGTTTTTTTGTTAAACCGAACTGGAATTATGATTAATCTTTCTAAAAAAGGTTTAATCGTAATGTTCTAAACAATAATAACAAAAATATTTTGGGTGTTAGGTTAAATAAAATAATTATATTAAGCGCAATAAAATAATGTCGTATTAATTGCGGATATTTATTTTGTGTATTGCACGTTAATTTAAACATTTGGAAGAGCATGAAAATAAGGACTGTATAAATTAACCTGTTTGTTTTATTTGCATTGAAAGATAAACTATTACATGAGCTCTATTATTTGCTCTTGCCCGGAACGGTATTTGCGTAGTGTTAGATCAAATTGTAGATTGTTCATGTCACCTACAAATAAATTATTTACGTATGAAGATAAGATTATCTATTCGTCAGAAAATTCTTATTAGTGCAATAGGAACCACCGTGTTGTGTTATATCCTATCTATTGGATTTATTGCCACGTTATCTCACAGAAACGCATATAGGGATGCGATTGCTCTGGCTGACCAGAATGCCAGAGAAGCAGGTCTGGAGATGAAGAATATCCTTGAAAAAAATCTGATTACTGTTCGTACACTTGCAGCAGCATATTCGGTTTATCCAGAATATGATCAGAGTATGTGGGATGAGATGGTTGTTGATATGTATATTCCTGTATTTGAGAAATCGCCGGGAATATATAAGATATGGGATAGCTGGGAGTTGAGTATAATTGATTCTACATGGGATCAGGAGACTGGCCGTATTGTTAATACCATTGAAAGACGTAATGATAGAATAAGGAAAGAGCAGAGGATTGGAAGCTTAGATGGAGACAATGATATATATGGTAACTTTAAAAGAAATAGAGTAGAGAATATAGAGGAGCCATATAAGGATGTTTTTGTTGGTGTAACAAATGAGAGATTACTGGTTACGTCGTTAATGGTTCCGATAATTGCAGATGGTGTTTATACCGGGCTTGTTGGTGCAGATATAACACTTAATGAGTTACAGGATATTGTAAAAGGAATTAAACCATTTGAGGGTAGTTTTGGTTTTCTTGTATCAAACAAAGGTACTGTAGCCGGGCACCCGGTAAAAGATTATTTAACAAAGTCTGTAAAAGATCTCTATCCTAATGAGTATGAACAGGAGGATTTGTTAGATAAGATAAAGATGGGAGAGACATTCTCATTTGAAGAACATCTTCCGGATGGTAGTTATAACTATATTACATTCTCGCCAATTGTTGTTGGAGAAACAGTTACACCATGGGCTGTTGGTGTATCGGTACCATCTAAGATTATAAATGGTCAGGCAGATAAGATTCTATTCTACTCAATATTTGAAGGTATTGGACTTATTATACTATTAGTTGTTTTACTACTGTTGTTATCGAATGCTATTGCTAAACCGCTTAAAAAGTTTACGGTATCAATTGGTAATTTAGCGCAAGGAAAGATAGGAGATGATCTTAAGATTAAGCTTAACAGCGGAGATGAACTAGAGGATATGGCATATGAGCTTAGCGACTGCATTGATGGTTTAAATGCTAAGGCTGAGTTTGCACGTGATATAGAGAAGGGAGATTTCTCAACATCGTTAAAGCTACAGAGCGATGAAGATAAGTTAGGACTATCGCTTGTTGCTATGCAGGAGAGTCTTAAAAAGGCTAAAGAGTTAGAGGAGAACAGAAACAAAGACGACGAGGTTCGTGTATGGACAAATGAGGGACTGAATAAGTTTGCAGAAACTCTTCGTCAGTCGCACGATAATATAAATGAGCTTAGTTATCTGTTAATAAAGAACCTTGTAAAATATCTTGATATTAATCAGGGAGGAATGTTTCTGTTTAATGATAAAGATGATGACGAGCAATTGTTAGAACAGGTTTCGGCATTTGCATATGACAGGCGTAAATATGATAAGAGACACTATCAGCCTGGCGAAGGGCTTGTTGGCGCTTGTGCGTTAGAGAAAGAGCGTATATATCTGGAGGAGATACCGGATGATTATATTGAGATAGTATCAGGATTGGGAGGAGCAAATCCTTCGGCACTACTTCTTGTTCCTATTAAACATGAGAACAATATACTTGGAGTTATTGAGCTTGCATCGTTTAATAAGTTTACAGATTATATGATTGATTTCTGCGAGAAGGTCGCTAAAGATATTGGAATGACACTGTTGAACGTACGAATAAATCAGAGTACAAACGCATTGTTGGAACAGAGCCGTCAGCAGAGTGAGGAGTTATCGTCGCAAGAGGAGGAGATGCGTCAGAATCTTGAGGAGCTTCAGGCTACACAAGAGGAGGCAGCACGTCAGAATGCTGAACAAAATAGTTTGTTTGATGCACTATCGGCAACACATTTTGTGGTAGAGTATGATATGAATGGTATTGTACGTTCTGTTAACGATAAGTTGTTAAGAACATTTGGTATTACAGAGGATACAGTAGTTGGTACACATCATAAGATGAGTTACCAGTTTACAGAGGAGCAAGACAGAGATTATGAACAGTTATGGGCTGACATGCGAAGAGGAAAAGTAAGGATTATGCAGCATAAACTGGAGTTTAATAATGTTGTAATGGATCTTTCTGAGGTGTATACTCCAATCAAAGATGTTAAGGGTGATATCATAAAAGTGATAAAGTTCGGACAAGATATATCAGAATTGGTAAAATAGTGCAATCATTTTTTGTTGGTTAAAGCAAAAAGTGTATATTGTGACCGCTTTACATACCCTAAAAATAAGACCTGAGTTCCAGGCTCTGCTTTTCTGGCAGAGCCTTTCTCTTTTTTATACTATTCAAATGTCATCTCTACCAAATAACCATTATGTTTTCTTACATTGAAAACCAGATTATTATCTATAATAAGGTATTGGCCTTTTATTCCGGTAAGCGTACCAAATATCTCCGGTACTTTATCTAATCCAACAGATTTAACCTTGTCCGGGTACTGTTCAACTGGATATTTTATTGTTGTAATTGTATTGTCAGGGTATAAAAAGTCTGAGAAATCAGCTTTTATATATTCGTGAGCACGATTTTTTTCTTCAAGCAGATTGTATGCTATATCATTTTTATTTGTAAGCATCTTACGCCAGTTTGTTTTGTCGGCAAAAATGTCCTTTAGTTTTACCTCTATCTGTCCGGCAGTATATCTGTTTGGAGTTTTTGCTATGATAATACCCTCTGATGCTCCCTGATCAATCCATCGGTAAGGAATATTATTGTGTTTTGTAACGCCAACCTTTAAACCACCAGAAATAGCAAGATAAACATATTGCTCTACCAGCATATTCTCTTTAGCCCACTCCATATCTCTAGATATGCCAAGATGTGATTGATCAAGCTCTGGTTTTATTATTGCCGGATCGGCCTCAGGAGCAGTTTTGAAACACGGATAGCAGAAACCCTGACTGAATGATGTCTTTGTTTTTCTACCACATTTTATGCAGTTGATTACATTTTTGAAATTGATAGAAATTTTTTTTCCAATTTTTTCGTTAAGATAAACCTCATTATCTCCGCTATTTATATAGTAATCAATATTGCCGTTATTGGGCTTTATTGATCTCATTTTTAATAAATTAAATTCCATTATTTTTTGCTTATTCTGTTTGTAGTGCAAGTTACAAAAAGAAAAATAGAATATAGTTGTTTTAAAATTTTTAGTACTATGTGTTGCATAGTACTAAAATATTTATTTATATTTGTAATACATTGATCATTGTAAAGTATTGTTCCTTGTATGGATTAGTTTAGATCCATCTGATTGTTTAAAACAAAAATTATTAAACGATGAAGAAGACATGCACAGTAAATATTAGTGGAAGGGTTTTTAATATTGATGAAGATGCTTATGATCATCTGAACGATTACCTGAAAGCTATAGAGAAGAAGATGAGGGATCAGCAGGACATAGAGGAGGTTATTGCTGATGTTGAGATGAGGATATCGGAGTTGTTGTCAGAGCGAATGGTATTGGCACAATCTGTAATAACTATTGATGATATAAAGTATGTAATATCAGTAATGGGTAATCCTGGTGCCTTTGCCGGTGACGAAGAGCAAGAGTGGCAACCTTCAAGAAATGTAAGAAAGCTTTACAGAAATCCTGATGACTCGGTATTGAGTGGTGTATGTGGTGGACTGGCTATATATTTTAATATAGAATCCTGGATAGTAAGGGTTGTATTTATTGTTCTTGCAATAGCATTCTTTTCTGGCGGAATAGTATATCTGTTACTATGGTTAATACTACCAGAGGCCAGAACCAAAGCTCAGAAACTGGAGATGAGAGGTAAGCCTGTTACCTTTGATAACCTTGCAAAGGCAGCAAAGGATGAGTTTGATAATGTAAAGAGACGTATGAATCTATAATTGTTAAGTTATGAATATAGAGAACACGAAGGCACAAATGAGAAAAGGCATACTGGAGTATTGTATATTATCGATACTTGAAGAGAATGATGCCTACTCATCAAAGATAATAGAGAAGCTGAAAGAGGCACAGTTAATTGTAGTTGAGGGTACACTCTATCCGTTGCTTACACGCCAGAAGAATGCAGGTTTGTTAAGTTACAGATGGGAGGAATCTACTCAGGGACCACCAAGAAAGTACTATTCACTTACAGAATTGGGCAGAGAGGTTCTTGAAGAACTGGATAAATCGTGGAAGGAGCTTGTTGATGCTGTATCGCAAATACGAAGCGAAGAGCATGTAGACAAGAGTGAAGAGTAATTGTATTTGACCTTGAAATATATCTATAAAGTAAATGTAAAGAGAGGGTAACTTAAAAGCAGATAAATAACGTTAATTACAACGTTATAGGTTGCCTTGAACTATTGAAAAGAAAAAATTAGACAGATGAAACGAGCATTAGAAATGGTCATTAACAGATAAAAGAGTGACTAAATTATGTGAGTTCCGTCTGACAATTAAAAAGCAAATTTAGACAGATGAAACGGACAAATAGAATAAATATAAGTGGATTGGTGTTTAATATAGATGAAGATGCTTATGAAGCTCTTGATTTGTATCTTAATCAGATAAAATCCAGATTTGCCAATATGGATGAGGCAAATGAGATTGTTGGTGATATTGAACAGCGAATATCTGAACTTTTTCATGAACGTTTAAACGATTCAAAAGAGATAATCAATATTGACGATGTACAGTCTGTAATAGATATTATGGGTAAGCCAAGCGACTATGGCGATGAGCCTGAATATGAGAGCGAGCCAAAGGTAAAACGAAGAATGTATCGTGATATTGATAATGCTCTTATATCGGGTGTTGGTTCAGGATTAGCAGCTTATTTTAATGCAGATGTATCGGTAACCAGATTGATTATAGTTATAATATCTCTTATATCTCTTGGAACAGGATTGTTAATATATGGTCTGCTTTGGGTTATTATTCCTGCTGCCGAAACTCCGGCACAGAAACTGGAGATGAAGGGCAGAGCTGTAAATATTGGTAATATTCAGAAGAATATATCAGAGAGAGTAAATAAGATTGATAACAGTGGAGTGGTAAATAAGATTGGTTATGCACTTGGACAGATTGTTCATGCTATAGGAAAGATTATATATATTCTTCTGCGCATAGTATTGGTGTGTATAGGAATTGCTTTTGTTTTGGCAGGTATTAGTATTCTTTTTGCACTGTTTGCGGGGCTATTTGTACAGTCTTCAGGGTTCTTTGGAGATGTATTTATATGGGATGAGATATCTAGGAGACTTATACTTCATATAGCTCCAGTATCAACAATATTGTCGATGTGTATTGCTGGATTTGTAGTAGCTCTTATTCCTTCTGTATTCTTAATATATGCAGGAGTAAAGATAATATTTAAGTTAAAGTCTAAGGATAAAGCATTTGTATTATCAGGAATTGCAGTATGGTTTGTTGCGGTATTGGTTTTAGGTATAACCATAGGTATAGTTGCTCTTAAATTTACTCATAACGATAGAAGTATAGAGCGTCATAAGTTATCAGCTGATAGCGAAGGTATATATATAAAGACTGGTAATATATCTGAATACAGAGATTTAAGTAGAGATAGAGCCCTGAATTTTGAGGGTGCTAATATTTACACAGACCAGTATGGCGAAGAGTTATTTATTGAACCTGAACTACACATTTATAAGGGTGATAAAGATTTTATTGAGATAGAGGTTTATAGGGAGTCTCAGGGATCAAATAAAATGGATGCAATTGATAATGTTTCGTCGATAGATTATAACTACAGAATAGAAGGCGACACATTATATCTTGATAAATTATTTAAGATTGGAGATGGTGCAAAGTGGAGGGCTCAGGAGGTTGATATTATTATCTACATTCCGGAAGGCAAATGTTTTAATAGCAATGCTAACACTTACTCTATTCTTGATTACTCATGGATATTAAGTAATGTATATTCATATAATATGTCGGAAAAAACTTATGTAATGGGAGAGGATAAGGTAGAAGAATCTAAATAATTTGTAATCAGTAATTAAACGGAGTTGTACTGCTGAAACATGCGGTATTACTCTGTTTGCTGAGTAAAAAAATGAAAAAAAAGTTCATTTTTTTATGCGTAGTGTTTGGATGGAATAAAATAATACATATCTTTGCAACGCATTTGAAAACAACAACAGTTGTTAAGCAAAGCAAAACAAGTTTGACCCATGGTGTAATGGTAACACAGCAGATTTTGATTCTGTCATTCTAGGTTCGAGTCCTAGTGGGTCAACTAAAAGCTCCGCAGTTTGTGGAGCTTTTTTTTTGATTAAACTTTTTGTTTGTATCGTTATCTTACCTTCTGAGAAAAACTATTACTTTTTAATAAATGATAAAATTAATTGCCAATGAACTATTCATTAATTAGTCATCAGCTTAAATCTGCACAACGGTCGCCAATTTTTGGTAAGAGTGTTGGTATAAAGGTTCTGATGGGATTTTTGTTCTTTATAATTCTGATTGATATGCTTGTGTTTGCATTTCATTTTGGTGGTGAACTTGCAAGTAAAGCATCTGATCCTAAACTGGAATTATTGAGTTATTTTCTGTACTATTTTGGTTCGATGTTATTGGTAAGATCTATGTTTCAGAAATTACCTACAATGGCTGTAACGCCATATTTATTGTTACCAATAAAAAAATCTAAGTTGGTAAACTTTATACTTACCAAACCTCTGTATAATGTATTTAACCTGATTCCTTTGGTATTGATATTACCAATACTGGCATCTATATATAAATCGATATCGGTATCTGATGTATTTATTATACTTGTTGCAGGGTTAATTACAGATGTATTTGTGAATTATCTGGCAATGTATATTAAGCGTGTTCAGATAAAGCATGAGTTTGTATATTATATATTCTTAGTTACCATATTGTTGGTTTTTGCATTAGAGTATTTTGCTGTGGTTGATATAAGGTATGTATCTGGATATCTGTTTATGGCAATTCTGAATAATCCGGTATATATTATTATACCAATAATGCTGTTTGGTGGTATATATTATGTGAATTATCTGCTTTTATTTGGGAACTTTTCATTAGAGGAGTTTTCAAGAGGTAAAGATTCAAAAAGAGGTTCACTGAGTGGGGTTACATATTTTGAACGATTTGGTAAGGTAGGAGAGTTTATTCTGCTTGAACTTAAAATGATGATCAGAAATAAGCGTACCAGAACACAACTGTTTATGTTCCCTATTTTTGCTCTTTATGGGCTTATGTTTTATACAAAGCCTGATTTTATGGATATGAATGGTTTTCTGATCTTTGTTGGATTATTTATGACAGGTGGTTTTATGATGAGTTTTGGGTTGTACTTCTTTGCATGGGAAAGTAGCCATTTTGATTTGGTACTTACTGCAAACTCTAGTTACGATAATTATATAAAGAGTAAGTATAACCTGATGATTATTATGTCGGTAATAATGTATCTTATTACTATACCATATGTCTATTTTGGAGTAAAAGTATTGATCATTAACACAATAACATTTCTGTTTAATATTGGAATAAATAGTGTTTTACTACTGTATTTTGCAACCAACAATAAAAAACATATGGAGCTATCGCAAGGATCGGCATTTAATTTTCAGGGTGTAAGCGGGCAGCATTTTGTTTTAATGATACCTCTGCTTGTATTTCCATTAATATTATATGCTCCGTTTGGTATTGCAGGATTTGCTAATGCAGGTTTTGTTGCTATTGGATTACTAGGAGTTATGGGGATAATTCTCAGAGATAGTTTATTACGTGGAGTGACACGTAAATTTATTCAGCGTAAGCATAAGATGGCCGAAGGCTTTAGAATGAAATAAAAACAGACATCATGATAAAGATAGATAATTTAGGAAAAGCATATAACGGAACAGTTGTATTGGATATAGAAGAGTTAATTATTGGTCAGAATGAGAGTTTTGGTTTGGTTGGTAATAATGGTGCCGGAAAAACAACTCTTTTTAGATTGATTTTAGATCTGATTAGAGCAGATAGAGGGCACGTTGAGTCAAAGCATACTGATGTCTCAAAGTCTGATGATTGGAAGACTTATACAGGAAGTTTTCTTGATGAAGGTTTTCTTGTAGATTTTTTAACACCAGAAGAGTATTTTAAATTTGTTGCTAAGATAAACTCAGTATCAGATAATGAGATGAATATTCTGGTTAATAAATTCTCTGATTTCTTTGGAGGAGAGATTCTAGGTAAGAATAAATATATAAGAGATTTCTCTAAGGGGAACCAGAAAAAGATAGGAATATTTGCGGCATTAATGAGTAATCCCGAGATTGTAATACTTGATGAGCCATTTGCAAATCTTGATCCATCGTCGCAGATACGTCTTAAACAACTACTTAAGGAGTTTAAAGAGGATAATAGTGTTACTATGATTATATCGTCTCATGATTTGAGTCATGTAACTGATGTATGTGAACGTATTGTTGTGCTTGAAAGAGGAAATGTAATTAATGATATAAAGACTTCTGATGAGACATTAGCACAACTTGAGAATTATTTTAGTACTTGATTATGTAGATAATCGGTTTATTCTAAAGATAATAATGAGGGTGCCATTTTATTGGTCACCCTCATTCATTAATATAATGGTTTAGGCTATTATTTTAACAGGGTTTAAACATATTATATTTAAGCTTCCTTGTTTTGTAATGTTTTAACGTGATTAAATATTTTGCGTTTTATACTTGTGATATTATTACTATTTCTATTGGTGTATCTCTGAATTTTTATGATTAACTGGTAGATTAATGTTTTGTGGTAGACTATTTCCTGTTCTGTCAACGGAAATGGTTG
>DKJY01000049.1 GCA_002454955.1 Bacteroidales bacterium UBA6680 | reverse complement strand
ATTATAAACAGATGAAAAAGACTATTGTTTTAGGAGCCAGCACTAATAGCACAAGATTCTCTAATAAAGCTATTAAAAGTCTGGTAAGGCATGGACATGAAGTTGTTGCAATAGGTGTCAAAGAGGGTATGATAGGTGATATAAGGATAAATAACACATTAGCGGATACATCTGATATTCATACCATAAGTATATATTTGAACAAGGACAATCAGGAAGTATATAAAGATTATATTCTAAACTCTGGTGTAAAGAGGGTTATATTTAATCCCGGTGCAGAGAATGACGAACTGGCTAAATTAGCTTCAGAAAATGGTATTGAAGTGGTTAATAACTGTACTATAATTATGCTTAATAACTCTTCATTCTAAAACCATGATAGTGTGGAATAATATTATTAATCGGGAGATGTTTAACAAACATGCGAATGATGAGAGGATAAATCTATTTTTGTTCTCACATGCTGATTGTTCCGTATGCATTTCGCTGAAGCCGATGTTAGAAAACATGTTATCCAGGTTTGATAATCTGATACTAAATTATGTAGATGTAAGAAAAACACCAGAGATATCCGGACAGTTATCAATATTTACTGTTCCAACAGTATCTATATATTATGGTGGACGTGAATATATAAAAAAGAGCAGGGTTATCAACACTCTACTTCTTGAAGATGATATATACAAATTAGAACAGAGAATATAAAAAAAGGCGATCATATGAATCGCCTTTTTTATTATATAATATAAATTATCTACTCATCTCCCATCTCCGGATCAACAAGAATACGACCACAGTACTCACATACAATAACCTTCTTTCTTAAACGAATATCTAGCTGTCTCTGAGGTGGTATTTTATTAAAACATCCACCACACGCATCTCTCTCAACAGCAACAACTGCTTTTCCGTTACGTGCATTCTTTCTAATTCGTTTATATGCAGTCAATAGTCTCTCTTCTATCTTAGTACCAAGAGTCTCTGATTTTTTCTGAAGCTTCTCTTCATCTCTCTTTGTTTCAGATGTAATATTCTCAAGTTCAGTTCTTTTTGTATCAAGATCAACATTACGTCCATCAAGTGATTGCTTAGACTCTTCGATAATAGCTCCTTTATCTTTCATCTTAGCAGTAAACTCACGAATACGCTTCTCGCATAATTCAATTTCAAGAGTCTGAAATTCAATCTCTTTAGACAAAGAGTCATATTCACGGTTATTTCTTACATTATTCTGTTGCTCTTTATATTTAGTTATTAAAGCCTGTGCCTCAATAATTTCATTCTTCTTATTAGAAATCTCATGCTCAAGGTTTTTCACCTCATCCTCGTAGTTAAATATACGAGTCTCCAAACCAGCAATTTCATCTTCAAGATCCTGAACCTCAAGAGGTAGTTCCCCTCTTAACTTTGCAATTTCATCAATCTGCGAATCAGCTGTTTGTAATTGATACAAAGCAAACAATTTCTCTTCTACAGTCATTGTTGGGGTATCTTTTCCTTTATCTGCTGCCATATTTTTATATGTAATTAATTGGATTTGTATTCACTTCCGATAAATAAGTGGCAAATTTAGTCATTTTTTTCGTAAGCAATTCATAAAAAATGTTTTTTGCGTGTTTTTCACTCTCATAATGACCTATATCTGCTATAATTATTGACTCTTCAGCATCAAAAAATTGATGATATTTAAAATCGCCAGATATAAAAACATCAGCCTTTGATCTAATTGCATTGTTCAATAAAAAAGATCCACTTCCACCACAAAGAGCTACACGCTCAATTGGTTTATCAAATAGTTTAGTGTGCTTTATAACCTCAAGACCAAGCTTATTTTTTAAATCTTTTAGGAACTCAACCTCAGAAACCGGTTCTTTAAGATCTCCAACAACTCCTAAACCTACATTACTATTCTCCTTATTAAGATTATAGATATCATAAGCCACCTCTTCATAAGGATGAGCTTTAAGCATTGCTTTAACTACACTGCTCTTTTTATGTTTAGGAAATATTGTCTCAAACCGCATCTCTTTCTCTTTGTGAAGCTTCCCCACATTACCAACAAAAGGATTTGAATCTTCATTACCTCTGAATGTACCATAACCATCTACAGAAAATCCGCAGCAATCGTAGTTCCCTATATTCCCTGCTCCTGCCTCAAATATATTTGAGCTAACATCCTCAAGATGTCCTTCAGGTACAAACACTACCAGTTTGTAAAGATCGTTATTAACCTGTTGCAAAACCTGCTGATTTCTCAAACCAATTATATCTGCAAGCACACTGTTTATCCCTCCTTCTACACTATCCAGATTTGTATGAGCTGCATAGATATTAATATCATGTTTTATTGCCCGAATAACTATACGCTCAGTATAATTACTATTATTAAATCTTTTTAATCCTGAAAAGACAACAGGATGGTGAGATACAATCATGTTTACACCCAATCTTATAGCCTCTTCAACAACCTCCTCTGTAACATCAAGGCATATAAGTACTCCGCTAACATTATTATTATACTGACCTATTATAAGTCCGGAATTATCATATGATTCCTGATATGATAATGGTGCAACAGACTCAATAACAGAAACAACATCAGAAACTTTATATTCCATTTATAGCTCCTCTTTTATTTCATTAAGAAGTTCTTTTACCCCCTCTAACATCTTAATAACTTCGTAGTTATTAATAGTATCTACCTTATTCTCTTTCAGTTTCTTTCTTGCCCCGTCAATTGTAAGTTTCTGCACCTTAACAAGGTGATAGATAAGTTTTAGGTTATCAAGATCCTGATTAGTAAACATCCGGTTACCCTTTTTATTCTTTTTGGGTTTTAGTATCGTGAATTCCTTTTCCCAATACCTTATGGTTGATGTATTTACGTTCAACATCTCAGCAACCTCTCCAATTGAATGAAACAGTTTTTCTACTTTTTTTTCTTTATAAGGCACTGTATTATTGATTTTTAATGAGTATTTCCTATTCTATATAATATAATTTACAATTTTATGACATGCATAACAACATAAACAATCTGTGCTCAATTTTGTATATATTTGCCACTCTGGTTATAACCAGTATATAACGTTATTAAATTACTAAAAACAAGCTAACTATACAAATATGTAAATTACTTACCTATTTAAATATCAAATATAAATAAAATTAAAAAGCAAATGAAGTATACTATTAGAGTTATAATGATTCTGTTCATTATCTGTAAATTTAATTATGCTTATACTCAAACCCGAATTATATCCGGAACATTCTTAGGCAACGAAAAAAGAAACTTTTATGGTACACAAGCTCCGTCAAAACTAAATGTTAAGTGGAAAAGATATCTTGGCAAAGGAAGAACAGTTATATCAAGAAGATTGGGCGAAAGAATTTGGGCCGGAGCAGGTTGGACAGGTCAGCCACTAGTTGTTCTAGAGGACTCTATTCCTTATCTGATTCAGGGAGCTTATGACCATAACCTAAAAAAGATAAATGCAAATACAGGAGAGATAATCTGGCAATATAAGTTTGATGATGTTATAAAAGGAACTGGTACTATATGGCACAACAAAAATGCTACAAACAAAGAGAATGAATTTATAATACTACAAGGTAGCAGATTAGGTACAGAACACTTCTTAGATGCCAAAATTGTTCCCAGTTACAGAGCTGTATCATACAGAACAGGAAAAGAGTTATGGACAATGAATGTTAAATGGGGTGCCAGTTATAGCAGGGATGTTGATGGGTCGGCATTAGTCATTAATGATACAGCTTATATTGGACTTGAAAATGCTCTGTTTACAGTTTTTGATCCAAATCCAAAAAATGCGAAAAGATATCAGGGATTGAATCAGCCAGTGATATTTGAAGAACACAAGCTATATCATAATAATGACAAGAAGAAACATAAAGGAAATCTGGTAACCGAGTCTTCTCCCTGTCATCTGGGTAACAGAATATATGTAGCATCAGGCTCTGGTCATGTATATGGATATAATTTAACAACACGAAAAATTGATTGGGACTTTTTTATTGGTTCTGATATAGATGGTTCTGCTATTGTTACTTCAGACAGTTGCATTCTTGTATCCATAGAGAAACAGTATATAGATGGTAGAGGTGGTATATTAAAACTTGACCCTAATAAGGAGCCCAAAGATGCTGTAGTATGGTTTCAACCTACAGCTGACAAAAAGTTTGCAAGCTGGGAAGGAGGAATGATTGGTAGTGCCAGTACAAACGATTACTATATACAACCAAACGATTCTATTCCACATCTAGCTGCATTTACTGCTATTGATGGCTATCTTTATGTAGTTAATCATACTGAGGTAACAAATAAAAAAGAGTTAGGCTTCGATAATAAAACATATTATAATACACCTAAAATAGTATTCAAGAAATATATTGGTCCTTCTATATCAACAACTCTTATAGTAGATAACAAGGTTATTGCAGCTGGTTACAATGGTATATATCTATATGAATTTGATAAAGGTTTAAACTTTAAATTGCTTGATAAATACCCTACCGGATTTGAATCTACTCCGGTTGTATACAACGGAAGAATTTACGTTGCTTCCAGAGATGGTAACTTATATTGTTTTGGAGATTAAAAAATATCAGAGTGCCCAGAAGGCACTCTACTCTTTTAATCAAATGCCTGTCCGCTATTTGCTGCAAGTTGAATCATCTTATCAAACTGTGCAGGAGTAAGATCATTAAAGTAATAGTTTATAGGATCAACAGGTTTGTTTGATATTCTAACCTCGTAATGAAGATGCGGAGCCATGCTCATTCCCGTACTACCCACATAACCAATAACCTGTCCGCGCTTAATTTTTTGTCCTTTATGTACAATAATCTTACTCATATGAGCATATAGTGTAGTATAATTATAACCATGGTTGATTACCACCTTATTTCCATATCCACGTTTCGAATGATCTACTGTTTTAACAACACCATCGCCTGTAGCAAATATCTCTGTACCTGATGATGCAGTAAAATCCATTCCATGGTGCTCTTTAGGAACCTTATAAAACGGATGAATACGCATACCAAATGGCGATGCCACACGTTTTAGATCTCTGTTTGATATTGGCTGTATTGCAGGGATTGAACGCAACATATCTTCCTTATTCTTCACAAGATTAATTATTTCGTCAAACGATCTTGACTGAACATATAACCTTCGTGCAATATCATCTAATCTGTCAGAAGTACTCTTAACCAGATCAGAATTCGGAAGCGCATCAAGCTCATCATTTCTTGACGCTCCGCCAATACCCGCAACTCTCTTTTCCCACGGAATTGGTTCTGTTGCATAAATACTTCTGTATATATTGTCATCTCGCTGTTGAATATCTTTTAATACATTATCAACGCGATCAAACTTTTTATTTAGAGTCTGATAGTATGATGTTAACATTTCACACTCTCTCTTTAACTCTCTCTCTTTTGGAGTATCAAAAAACGAAGAGTAGATAATGTAGTATATAAAAGCAATAAAGATACTAGCAGAAATATATGTCAATATTCTGAAAACACGTTTCCATCTGGATACGACAACCTCATCATAATTTAAGGTATCCTTATTAAACTTATATTTTACCTTACCCATAGCTACTTTTTTGAATCAGGAATGCAATATAGCAATATTAAAAGCATTAATTCTGTGTTTCTCCACTTTTAACAACTTGCTGCAGTTCTTCGTCAGATATCTCTCCTACATATAATAGAGGATCTCTGGCTATATTTTTATGCAAAACCTCATAGTGCAAATGCGGTCCGGTTGATGTTCCACTGTTTCCCATTTTTCCTATAATTGAGCCTCGCGATACAACATCTCCCTTCTTAACAAGTATTTTGCTCAGGTGAGCATATCTTGTTTTATACCCGAAACCATGATTTATCAATATCTCTCTTCCATAACCACGGTTAGACACTTTTGTAAGTTCAACTATCCCATCACCAGTAGCATATATATTAACACCTATACTCCCAGCAAAATCAACTCCTTTATGATGAATATACCTTTTCTTTACCGGATGCAATCTCATTCCAAACCTATCACTTATTCTACGATAATCTTTTGATAACATTGGAGGAATAGCAGGCATCGCAGCTATCATTTTCTCTTTCTGATGAGCCATTTTTTCAACCTTATCATACGATTTAGATTGCATATAAAGCTGTCTTTCAAGCTGATCAAGTGATTTTGTTGTGCGTTTTACAATAGCAATATGATCTAGTCCAACTACAGGGATTTTCACTTCATTTCCTCCTGCACCTGCACGTCTTACATCACCCGGTATTGGATCCATCTCAAATACCTGTCTGTATTTTTTATTATCATTAGTCTGTATTGCATCAAGATAAGCAGCAACAATCTTCTGATTATTTTCTAGTTTTTTGTATTCAGCAAGTATCTGCTCTTTCTGTTTTTCATACTCTTTCTGTTTCGGAGTTTGAAAGAAATAGGTAAAAATAGTTATGTATACAATTGACAAAACAACAGATAGCAAAAAAAATGAGAGGTACTTAATTATAATAGCTCTCCTTAGCTTTGGTGTTTCGTTAAATTGTAGGTTATTATGGTCAAATGTAAACTCTTTTTTCATTATAAATCAGTATTCCTGCTAAAATCAACGTAGAAAATAACTACAAATCTAAAAGAAATCAATAATTTTGCAAAGTTTTTTACTTTGAAATATATAAAACTATAAAATATATAGACATGGATTCTAAAGAGTTAAGACAATCTTTTTTAGACTTTTTTGCTTCAAAATCACATAAAATTGTTTCATCTGCACCAATGGTTATCAAAAATGACCCTACATTAATGTTCACAAATGCAGGTATGAATCAGTTTAAGGATTTGTTTTTAGGTAACAGCCCTATTCTAAATAAAAGGGTTTCTAACTCGCAAAAATGTCTTAGAGTATCTGGTAAGCATAACGACCTTGAAGAGGTAGGACATGATACATACCATCATACAATGTTTGAAATGCTTGGTAATTGGTCTTTTGGCGATTACTTTAAAGAAGAAGCTATTGCCTGGGCATGGGAGTACCTTACAGAAACTCTAAAAATTGATAAAGAATCGCTATATATTACAGTTTTTGAAGGGTGTGAAGAGAGTGGATTATCACGTGATGAGGAAGCTGCAAATATTTGGAAGAAGTATACCTCAGAAGATAGAATTATTAATGGTAATAAGAAGGACAACTTCTGGGAAATGGGAGATCAGGGACCATGCGGACCTTGTTCTGAGATACACATTGACATAAGACCTGAGGATGAAAAAGCTAAATTATCCGGAAGAGAACTTGTGAACATGGATCACCCTGAGGTTATTGAAATATGGAACCTTGTTTTCATGGAGTTTAACCGCAAGGCAAGTGGTGATTTAGAGAAACTACCTCACAAACATGTTGACACAGGCATGGGATTTGAGCGTTTGTGTATGGTTATGGAGAAAACCAGATCAAACTACGATACATCAGTTTTTCAGCCACTAATTCAGAAAATAGCATCGCTTTCAGGTAAAAAATATGGCGAGAATGAAGAGAATAACATTGCTATGAGGGTTATTTCTGACCATTGTCGTGCAGTATCATTTGCCATTGCCGATGGTCAATTACCATCTAACAATAAAGCTGGTTATGTAATACGCAGGATTCTTAGAAGAGCAATCAGATATGGTTACACTTATCTTGGCTTTAATGAGCCATTCATAAACCAGCTAGTTCCTATATTAATTGATAATATGGGTGACACTTTTACTGAACTTAAAAAACAACAATCATTAATTGAGAAGGTTATAAAAGAGGAAGAGGTTTCGTTCTTAAAAACCCTTGCTACAGGAATACGTCTGCTTGATCAGATAATTGATGAGACCAAAAAGAAAGATTACAAAACTATTCCTGGTAAGATAGCATTTGAGTTATATGATACATATGGCTTCCCTTTAGATCTTACAGAACTTATTCTTAAAGAGAAAGATCTTGTTGTAAACCGTCGCGAGTTTGAGAAAGAGATGGAGATGCAAAAGGAGAGATCAAGATCTGCTGGAGCTGTTGAAACCGACGATTGGGTAGAGATACTAGCGGATGATAAAGAGGAATTTATAGGTTACGATTTTCTTGATAGTGATATAAGAATTACCCGATACAGAGCTATAAAACAGAAGAAAAAAACTCTTTATCATCTTGTTTTTAACTACACTCCTTTTTATGCTGAATCAGGTGGTCAGGTTGGAGATAGTGGTATAATATATAATGATGATGAGAAAATAAAGATTCTTGACACTAAGAAAGAGCACAATATTATTATACACATAACTGATAAAATGCCAAACGATGCAACAAAATCATTTAAAGCTAGTGTTAATAAAGATAGCAGACAGTCAACTGCAAATAATCACACTGCTACCCACTTGTTGCATATGGTATTAAGGGATATATTAGGAAGCCATGTTGAGCAGAAAGGTTCACTTGTTCATCCTGATTACCTAAGGTTTGACTTCTCTCATTTTGAGAAGGTAACTGATGAACAGATGATTGAGATTGAGAACAAGGTAAATAAACTTATCAGAAAAAATATTCAGCTTGAAGAGCATCGTGCTATACCTATGACAAAAGCTACAGAAATGGGTGCTATGGCTCTGTTTGGAGAGAAATATGGCGATCTTGTTCGTGTTATTAAATACGGTGATTCTATTGAGCTTTGTGGGGGAACACATGTAAATGCAACCGGAGAGATTGGTCATTTCAGATTGCTATCTGAGAGCTCAGTTGCAGCTGGAATAAGGAGAATTGAAGCTGTTACAGGCGACAAGGCTGACGAATATATTGTTAACACAATGAATATATTTAGAGAGCTTACAACTATTGTAGGTAATCCGAAAAATATTAAACAGAGTGTTGAGAAGGTATTATTTGAGAATCAACAATTAAATAAAAAGGTTGATATATTTATCCGTGAACAGGTAAAGATCATGAAGAACGATCTTATTAGCGAGGTTAAGAGTATAGACAACTTTAATATAATTGCCAAAAAGATTGAGATTGATTCAGCTGAATCTATAAGAGATGTTGCTTTTCAGATAAAAGATAGTGTTGACAATCTTGTATTGATACTTGGTGCAGAACTTCAGGGGAAAGCTAATCTTACAATAATGTTATCAGAGAATCTTGTAAAAGAGAACGGATTAAATGCCGGACAGATAGTAAGAGAAGCAGCAAAAGAGATTCAAGGTGGAGGCGGAGGTCAGCCATTCTTTGCAACAGCAGGAGGTAAAAAACCAGAGAATCTTGATATAGCAATAGAGAAAGCAAAGAACATTATACTGAACAAATAATAGTATATACATATAAAGTGAAAGCTGCCAGTAGGCGGCTTTTTTTCTATTAATACTTTTATACCCAAGCAAACTAACGGTATTATTAAAAAAGAAGCGCATACAACTTTTAAAACAACCCATATCTTTCGCAATACACTTATCACAAAAGACTTAACTCAATCAACTTGTAATTATATATGGCTTTATCTTCTATTATTTACCAGATAAAGCCAAATATAAAAATATTATTATCCTTTATTTCTAAAACCAGTGGTCACTTTACAAAATAAAAAAGAGGATACCGAAGCATCCTCTTTTCTGAATCTTATCTAAAATATACTAGAAAATATACTTAATTCCAATCTGTGCCTGCCAACGTGAGCTATTAAGACCTGAATCACTTATTGAATAAGGCTTATCGTTCTTTGGACGCTTAAATGAGAATGTTGGAACTGTTTTGTCTCCTGTATTAGGATCTGTTGTTAACTTCTCAAATTTAACAAGTCCTACATTTCCGTTTGAAGCATAATACATACGTCCCCAATCTCTGTTAAGAAGGTTTCCTAAGTTAAATACATCAAAAGTAAACTGTAGTGTCTGTCTGCGATCTTTAACATTTACAAAAATGTCTTGTGAGAAATGGAAATCGAAGATATGAGTAAATGGTAATCTTGCAGCATTACGCTCAGCATATTCACCTCTGTGCTCGCTTAGATAATCATCCTGCTCAATAAACTCGTTAAGATCTTTCCACTGTTGTGCCTGCTCCTCTGCAGTACCAACAAATATGATATCCGATTGCTTAGCAGGAATATACATAAGTTGTGGACCTTTGTACGCCTCGTTAGTAAAGCTACCTCTATAATCATTATAGATATAAGAATATGGTCTTCCTGACTGTCCGTTATAGAATAATGATACAGTTGTCTTTAGGTGATTAAAGAACTCTTTTGAGTACGATACCATACCAACAATGCGGTGTCCCATATCAAAGCTTGAAATACCTAACTCAGCCTGATTTCTTGGTACCGGACTTGATACAAGATAGTTCCATTGAGATGAGTTCTGTGAACTAGTTCCATCAAATACAGATTTTGCTCTACCATAAGTATAAGCAATACTTGTATTAAGACCCATATCAAAATCTTTACGTAACTGTGCTGTAATGTTGTAAGAGTATCCCTTATTAGTATTATCTCCTAACATTATCTGCCCGTATTCATTATCTATACCATTTTTATATGTCTTATAAAGTGGTCTGTTATCAGGCGTTCCTGAAGCATTACCCCAAGCTGGTTTAATGTTAACATCTTTCCACAATACGTTATTAAGAGTTTTTGTGTAGATAAACTCTAACGAACCAATGATTCCGAAAGGAAGCTTCTGATCAACAGCAATATTTCCTCTTAACATTTGCGGAAATTTGAAATCCTTTGCATAGATATCTATCTGACTTCCTGACGGAGCATCAGCACCACCTTTTGGTTGGTTTTTCCAATCAGGATTAAATCCGCTAGGACTATAGTCTTTATAATCTCCTATTACCATACCATTATTTGTGTACGAACCTGCTGGCCATACAAACGGTACTCTTGAAGTAAAGATACCAATACCTCCACGAAGCTGAGTTGTTTTATCATTAAATACATCCCAGTTAAATCCAACACGCGGAGAGAACATTAATTGCGACTTAGGCATAGATCCACTCTTTGCTCCTTTAAGATCATAGTGTTGCTCTAGTTTTGGTATTGTGGTCTCATTAAAACCAACTCTCTCTACCGGATCTTTAGTAAATACCGGCATATCAAATCTGATACCTGCTGTAAGTTTAAAATTATCTAAGACCTGCCACTCATCCTGAACATAAAATCCTAATTGGAATGCATTAAAATCCGCAGCCGCATTTGATCCATCACCTCTTACATTGTCTGTAAGAGAATAACCAATACGATAGAATGAAGGACTATTATTATAAAAATCATTTACGTTATCAAACTCATAAGAACCAAAAGCTCTTCTCATAAACAGGTTATAAATCCAGTAAACCTCGTTATGAGTACCTACTGTAATAGTATGGTTTCCTTTGTATATCTCAAAGTTATCTGTAATAGTCAAAATATCCTGATCAAGCTGGTTACCAGAAGAATACACTTCAGAACCTATATTAATAACACCTTCTCCATCTTCAATAGAAACACGTGGGAAATTAGCACCTAAAGGATCTCTATCATCACGTACTCTGGTATAACCTATCTTAAGGTTATTTGAGAATGTATTATTAAATCTTGAGTTAAGCTCAATAGCTGATGTATTTGATATAGAAGGGAAATATATTCCTGAGTTGTAAAAGTTAACAGAACCCATTCCTGTTGTTCCTGGACTAAATGACTCCCCTTTTGTATATTGGTGTCTTACCATCAATCTGTGCTTTGAATTGATATTCCAATCCAAACGCATAAGGAATTTTTCTCCTCTTAGCTCTTTAGCATTATCTAAATAACCACCCGTCTCATAACCATACTTAGTAAGTATATAGTTTCTAAGAGTATTAATTTCAGAAGCAGAAGACGCTCCTTTATAATCATTGAAATCAAATGGTTGTGGAGTTTCATCTCTTTGACCTTCATAGTTCATAAAGAAGAATAGTTTGTTCTCAACAATCTTTCCTCCCAGAGTAGCTCCATAAGTTTTTGCTGTAAAATCAGGTAATTTCTCAGCCTTCTCTCCTTCGTCTAGTATCCCAGGAGTCTTTCCAGCAAGATTCTGATTTCTGAACTTAAAATAAGCAGATCCATGAAACTCATTTGTTCCGCTCTTTGTAACAGCATTGATTCCACCACCAGCAAAACCACCCATCTTAACATCGTAAGGCGCAACAACAACCTGTACTTGTTCAAGTGACTCAAAACTGATAGCAGAGATTCCCGTCTGTCCACCATTCATACCATTTGCAGCAAGACCAAATACGTCGTTATTCACTGTTCCATCAACAAACACTGCATTGTATCTGTTGTTTGAACCAGCAATAGACACACCTGAACCAGTAATATTGGCCTGAGGAGTAAGTCTTGTGAAATCGTTAAGGTTTCCTGAGATTGAAGGAATCTTCTTAAGCTCATCGCTGTTAATAACTGTTTCAGCTCCTGTGCGGTTTCCATCAAACACATTCTTATCTGCAACCCGCTTTGCTAAAACCACTACCTCCTCAATGTCTACTGATGAGTGCGATAACTTAGCGTCGATACGCAAAGTCTGCCCTAACTGAAGATAGATATTCTCTTTGTTAAAATCGGTGTATCCTACATAAGTAACTACTAATCTGTATGGTCCACCTACTGGTAAGTTCACTAGTCTGAAATTACCTTTTGTGTCAGTCATTGCTCCAAACTGTCCACCTGTCGGAGCATGAATTGCGACTACATTAGCCATCTCCAATGGTTTCCCGTTTTCGTCGATCACGCGTCCGTTAATTCCTGATGATGTTACTCCTTGTGAAAACACATTAATACTCATCAAAGTTAGCAGGATCATCACAGACCAACCAATAAACTTGTTATTCATTGTGCTAAAAAATTTAAATTAATATAAGGATGTGTAAATTTATTCGGTATTCATATATTATTAATCAAAATCTGTGTTATCAAATAGTTATTTAAAAACCATGTTAGAAAACATGAACTCTCCTTAAATCAGGACAAAAATCACATTTTATAACATGTTTAACAACTTTTAACAAAAAAGTTATTAACAATTACGTAAAATAACGATTTATTAACATCAAAATTAAGCAGTTATCAAATTTACTTGTTAACTGCAATAATAATAAAAATATTAAAAATAGGTATTTAGCTAAATATCAATACTATTTTGCCATATCGGCTATATTTATTAGATTTAAGACACGAGCCTATATGCAATTATTTCTATGTACAAAAAAGTTATAAATCTACTACTAATAACTACAGTAATAGTTCTGCCTACGAAAGCATTTGAGATTAAATTCGATTTCCTTCCAGGTATAACATATGCAGTTCCAACTCCACTTAATATATATCAAGACGGTTATAACAAGATATCTCTCATAGCCAAATATGACACAAGAGATTTTGAGTCGCCAATATATTATTCCTATAGGTTAGGGGTAGGAAACAATGGAAAATTCATTGAGGTAGAGATGAATCATCTTAAGTTGTATCTCAAAAACAGACCTGCTGAGATTGAATATTTCAGTATTAGTCATGGATACAATCAAGTATTCATTAACAGGTTTGTGCGCAAAAAGCATTATGGAATAAGATATGGTGCTGGTATAGTTGTTACTCACCCTGAAAACAAAATACGTGGATTAGAGTGGGTTCCACCAAATGCAGGATACTATATTAGCGGTATATGTCTGCAAACCGCTATACAAAAACGATTAAAACTAACGAAATGGTTTGCTATAGCTGCAGAAGCAAAGATTTCGTTTGCTTACTCCAGAATTCATATAAATAACGGACATGCAAATGTTCCGGCTCTGGCATTTCATTTACTAATAGGACCCGAGTTTATTGCACACTTAAACAAAAACAGATGATATTAAATTATCTATCTAATACCTTTATAATATCATTAACAGTAGCTCTGTTACGATAATCAATATTAAAATATTTATACTTTATTAATCCATCGATACCGATTATATATGTTGCAGGTACTGGAAGTCTGGCATTATCCTGACCATTGTTTTTGCTTATACTTGTAAATGTAAAAGTCCCAACTTTTGAAGCATATCCTCTTGTTACATCAAACAGAACATCGTAGTTACGCATAATTGACTCATCTTTATCTGATACAATTACAAATTCTGCTTCAGTTCTTTTTGTGGTTTTTTGAGCACTTTCCGGAATCTCTGGTGTAACAGCAATTACTGTAGCTCCTCTCTGTTTTATATACTTTAAAGAATCTTGAAGATTACTTAGATATCTGTTACATACCGGACACCATTTTCCACGATAAAATACAATCACTACATCACCTTCTGCAAGTAGTTTACTCAGATCTACACTTCTGCCATTCTGATCATTCTCTTTAAACAGAGGAGCTTTCTCTCCTACTTTTATACCCTTTGGTTCATTGCCATTAACTACATCAACACCAAATTTTTTATAATTTACTTGCGACAATGCTGCTATTGAAACTGACAACAGCATTAGTATGGTTATTAAATATCTCATATCAGATAGAATTAAATTCTATCTAATAACCAGTTTCTTCCTAGCTTTGTTCAATAAAAGAGCAGATGCAATAGTAACTCCTGTTAAAGAGATTGCTGTTATATACATTCCGTAAAGGAAATATCCAAAACTAAATAGTGCAGCATATACCATTACAGTACCCCAAAGCATGCATAGTATACCTGACGGAACATCCCACCCCTTAGCCTTCTCAACTTTCTTTTCACCTTCTGTGGCTAGCTCATTATCAATCTTCTTCCACCCAGGACCTCCTGGTTGAACAAGTTTTGTAAAGCTCCGCAATTTCTCTGTATTCTCTGGTTTTGTAGCAAATGTAACAATAAGCCAACATACTGTTGTAAAAGCAACTCCTGATACAAGCTTTATTCCATCAGTTAGTTCTGGTAATCCGGTTAATGGATAGATAAACTGGAAAAATAGAGCCACAACAAAAGAGACTATCATTGCTGTTAATTCACTATATGCATTTATTCTCCACCAGAACCAACGTAATATAAATATTAGTCCGGTACCAGCTCCAACTTGTAGTAGTATATTAAATGCTCCAAGTGCATTCTGAAGTAACAGAGCAAGACCTCCAGCTAGTATCATAAGAATAATAGTTACAATACGTCCAGTCATAACAAGTTTTTTATCTGAAGCTTTAGGATTTACAAATCGTCTGTAGAAATCGTGAACTACATATGACGCACCCCAATTCAGCTGTGTTGATACTGTTGACATAAACGCTGCTATAAGTGAAGCAACAACAAGCCCTAAGAAACCATGAGGCAACAGACTCATCATTGCCGGATAGGCAAGATCATGCTTAACCAAATCAGGATCTACATTAGGAAATGCCTGCTGTAGCGATAACAGGTCCGGAAAAACAATCAACGATGCCAATGCTACAAGAATCCAAGGCCATGGGCGTAATGCATAATGTGCAATATTAAAGAAAAGTGTTGCTTTTACCGCTCCACCTTCGTTCTTTGCTGATAGCATACGCTGAGCTATATATCCACCACCACCTGGCTCAGATCCTGGATACCAAACACTCCACCACTGCACTGCAAGCGGAAGTATAAGTAGTGTCCATAATGCATTATTATCTCTAAAATCTGGCAACATACTTATTTTTGAGGTAACTGCCGGATTAGATACCAGATCAGTTAATCCACCAATCTCTGGTCTGTTAATTAGTATTACTGCTGCTCCAACAGCTCCAATCATTGATATAATAAACTGAAAGAAATCTGTAAGAAGAATCCCTCTTAGTCCTCCCATTACAGAATATATCAGAAGTATTATTGATGCCACACTTAGTGTTTCCATTGCACTCCAGTTAAGCATAACTGCTCCAATTTTAATAAGAGCCAAACTAACCGATGCAATTACAAGCACATTAAAAAATACCCCTAGGTATAATGCTCTAAAACCTCTAAGTACGGCTGCCATTTTACCACTGTATCGTATTTCATAAAACTCTAAATCGGTAAGTACTCCTGATCGGCGCCAAAGCTTTGCATATATAAAAACTGTAAGCATTCCTGTTAAAAGGAAAGCCCACCATACCCAGTTTCCTGAAACACCATTCTGGCGTACAATGTCTGATACAAGATTTGGTGTATCACAAGAAAAAGTTGTAGCAACCATTGACACCCCTAATAACCACCAAGGCATATTTCTACCAGAAAGAAAAAACTCACTATAGCTCTTTCCTGCTTTTTTAGACGCCAACAAGCCTATAGCTAAAGAGAATATAAAAAATACGACAATTATTGTCCAGTCAATAGAATCTAATATCATAGCAGTATAATAAAAGTTGAATTCGGGCTTCTAAAATGGAGAAATAATATAGTTTTTGCAACTTAATAAACAGTTTATTCCTTATTGTTAAGATAAGTTGACACCTATTTCTTTCTCTTATTTACAAGCCATACACCAACAAGTGCAAGAGAGATACTCAACAGCTGAATTACTGTTATCACCTCTCCATCAAACAATCCCCATAGTATTGCAAAGAAAGGAATTATATATGTTACTGAGGTGGCAAAAAGAGCCGATGTTTTCTGTATTAGCTCATTAAAAAAGAATAGCGATATTACTGAACCAAATAGTGCCAGAATAAATATAAACATTAAATTTATTGGCCAATCTGGAGTTGCTACCGCTTCTGAATAATCGGATAAAAACAGGTATATTCCGGCTGGTATACCAATCATCATAAATGACAATGATGTTACCTCTACTCCAGTTAATCCTTTAAGCTTAAACTTTACCTCATTAGCATTTATACCATACCCCAGTGTAGCCACAACAACATATAGAGCATAACCATTAATATTGTTAACTGACTCCAAAATATTTCCGTTACTTAACAGTCCTACCGCACCAACAAGTCCGAGCCCAATACCAATATACTGAACCAGTTTTGGTCTGTTCCTATATAAAACAATACCTATAATCAATGCAAAGAATGGAGCCAAACTATTTATCATTCCTGCAAGAGAACTACTTATATATGTTTGAGCTTTTGTAAACAGAAAGGCTGGAAAGAATACACCTGCATAACCTGAAATAACAAGATGTATAAAATTCTTTCTGTTTACTTTACGTATGTTTTTTATAAATATAGGACTAAGTATAATAAAAGAGAAGAATACTCTTAACGCTGCTACCTGCATATAATCAAAAGATCTAAGACCTTTCTTCATCAATATAAATGATGACCCCCAAATAAATGCCAAAAAAAGCAGGATTATCCACTGCCAACTCTTTTTACTTAAATCTACAAATTGCATCTTTCTAAATCTATTTTTTAATCGTTAGATGGAACTCGCATAATTCAATCCTACTCTTGTGTGAAAAAAATATTTGCCCATGCTCGTTTCATCTTAATCGTGTTTGAGCAGATACGAATATATAGCAAATAAACATACCTTCAACAAAACTATTTTCAGAATTAAAAATTATTTATCAAAAAGAGCTGTTCGATAATTACTCTTTCCCAGAAAGGTACTGATATTAACTTTTAGCGATAACGAAGCAGATGATCCGTCAACCCCATACTCTAAGTTATATCCAAACTGTCTCTGTGTTCCAGTTGCATAAATGTATTCATTAACATCAACTCTGTATCTGATAAATGGCAAAGCAGAAACACCTAAAACAATATAATCTCCTAAAAAGATATCTACCCCCAGTACTGCTCTGAATGCGGGTACAACAGAGTAGCTATTATAGTCATGCACGCCATTTGCAACATATTTATGGTAGTTACTGATATTTGACATCTCATCATACTTAAAATAATCTGTTCCAATACCTGCACCATACCTTAATCCAATCCATTTTGACATGGGCACTCTGAACTCTCGTCCGAATGTAAATCCAAGTCCGTATTCAAACTTCTCATTAATATTACTCTGTCTAAGTTTTGTTCCATCATAATCTCTTGATTGCCCAAAATTAAGATACCAAGGCGATTTATAGTTCCCAAATGAGTATGTTAGGGCAACAGCATTATATTGTCTTACAACAAACCCTAACTCATTTGTTCTATATGCATTCTCTTCAGCCTTAATGTCAATGAATATAACAAGCTTAAAAACTACAACCAGAATAATATTATATATTAACGGCTTAAGATTCATTAGAAATCAGGATTAGTTTATTGTTCTCTCTCTCAAAATGTAATATAATACTACAGTACTTGGAATTATGTGTACAGACAGTGTAATAAGTACAGACATAAATATTGTAAACTGACAATATCCGTTACAAAATGTAAACAGCGCTAATGCAAATAGCAATATAAGCACTAAAAGTATTATTTTCTGTTTCATGTGTGGTTAAAAATTCATTATAGTGGAATTAAAGCAAACTGTATGCCACTATATCTCTTATAAAATTATTTCATGCTACTCAAATATAGCAATAAATAATTATCACACAATATCAAACAATAATTTTAAGAGTTCAATTAACTATCAAGCCATAAAAGAAATTCGCTTGTTTTTGCCCTGCTTATTATTACTTCTTTATCGTATACAGGGTGTAATATAAGCTTAAGACGAGAATTAAAATACTTACTTGTATATTTCACTGATTCTATTGAACATAACATATTACGACTTACTCTAAAAAAATCGTTGCCAAGTCGGTTCTCAATATCATTCAAACTATAATCTGTAATATAGTCTGCTCCTTCAAATGTTCTAATAAAAGACACCTTATCTTCACTATAAAAATAGGCTATATTATCAACATTAATATTCAGATATTTATCACCTATTTTCACAAGAAACCTTCGCTTTTTGTTGTTGTGATTAGACAAAGCCTTGGCAAGAAGTGTATAATCAACTCTTTTTTTTCGGTTTTCAATCTGCTGATACTTGTCAATAACATTTCTTAACTCCTCAAATTCAACAGGTTTAAGCAGATATCCAATACTGTTATATTTAAATGCTTTTATTGCATACTGATCGTATGCTGTAGTAAATACAATATTTGCATTAATATCAACAGCACCTAATATATCAAAACATGATCCGTCAGGCAACGAGATATCCATAAATATTATATCAACCTGATATTTATGAAGATTCTCAATAACACTTTTTACGGAACTAAAATGCGATACAATATTCACCAATGGATATAGCTCTCTAAGCATCCGTTCAAGCTCTTTATATGCAAATAATTCGTCTTCAACTACAATAACATTCATGACTCTTAAAGTTTATCATCTTATTATTGGCACATTTACTATATACTTTTCTGCACTTTTACTTATAATAACATCCAAATTAAATTGCTTATAAAGTGTACTAATATATGTCTGTCCCATATTTCCACCATCACTATAATCTGGTTTTTCTTTTATATCGTTCTCTACCTGAATATAGGTATCGCAAATTGTTATTGAAATACGTAGGGGATCTTCGTTACTAAATGAATTGTGCTTAATTGCATTCTCAAGCAGTAGTTGCAGTGTAAACGGAACAATATAACCATCATTAAATTCTCCTGTATTATTAACACTTATAGATATATTATCTGTAAACCTGAGATCTATTATGTACAGATACGACTTCAGGAAAGAAAGTTCCTTACCCAATTCAACTTTATCTTTATTGCTATTTGTAAGAATATACCTATAAAGCTTTGATAACTCCTTTGTGAATTTATTTGCCTTATCCTGATTTATATAAATTAAAGATGATAGGACATTAAGTGTATTAAATAGAAAATGAGGATTTATCTGCTCCTTAAGTATTTTTTGTTGATACATTAATATGGCATATTGCTCTTTCTGTTTCTGAATCTGAATATTTTTATACCTTACAAAATAAAAATAGTATTCAATTGATATTATACAAATTACATTTATAAGAAAAGCAACAGATAACTTCTGTATACTTATTTCCCAGTTATCAGAACTAAACACCAAAACCTTTATTACTCCAATAAGAGTTAAAAGAAACAGTCCCATTATTATAGCTAACACAACATCGCGTATTACCTTGAGAATAAATATATCTCTAAATATTTTATACCCATTAAGATATCTTATAAGTTCAAGAATAATTCTTAGTGTTGGATAGAATACCGATAATATTACTATAAAATCACGTAGTCCAAAAGTATAATAGTAAGATCGTGGCAACTCTCTGATAACACTCATTATCAGTAGGTTTATAAATGTATATACAAAAACAAATCCAAAGAAATTGAATTCTCTTTTAAGTGTTGATTTTTTAATAGACAATAAATTAAACATAGTATATCCTATAGAGATGATAATCAACAAAAAATGGTTCTGCCAATAAATTTAATCATAAAAAATACAATTAAACCATTTTGAGGCAAAACCACTTGGTTTTAAATTCCGCAATTATTAAAATTGGTAAGATATCCCAATGTTAAAACCTATAAACATATTTACGTCATTATCTTTAACATTAAATGTTGTTATTGGATTTAGCAAACTCTTTGTATTAAGCGCATTTCCACTATTATTCTCTATTATACTTAGATTTGGTCCAACCATTAATCTAAATCCTGATACAAGAGGGAACTCTAAAAGCAAGTTTGTTGAAAAACCTTTATCAATCATATCAGCATTTAAATTATCATAGAAATACCCCATAAAAGCAAGTTCGCTGTTTATAGAAAGTTTATCAGATACAAATGCTGAGTAACCTGCTCCAATTGAGATTACAGGAGCATCCATAGATTTATAGTTAAAACCTATCTGAGCTAAACCATAAAAACTTTCACCTCCAATACGGTAATCAATTGCAGTATTAAGAATTGACGATGTTGATACACCTATCTTATTAATATTTTCACCGTTCTCTTGTGCACATGCATTATTAGTAAACAGAATACTCATTAATGTTAAACCTGCCAGAATAAGATTTTTTTTCATCTCTCCTTCTCCTTTAATTCGTTATTATTTAATTATCGATACAAACAACGCTAATTATCAGCAAACTAATAATAAGATATCGATAGACTTAAGAATAACAGAGACGAGACGTACATTACAGCTACTGAACAAAAAAAGCCTAATCAGAATAATATTCCAATCAGGCCTTTGCATAAAAACAGATTATTCTCTACAGTAAATAGAAATTACCTTTACCTACCCCTGCATCAAATCTACCATCTGTAACTCTTACAGGAATACCATCTACTTTAATCATAAAATTAAATATACCTGATACTATACACTGTACTTGTTTTTCATCAACATTTAGTTTCTGAACTCTTCTAAATTGAAAATTTCCTTCTAATATCTCAACAGTTTTTATATCACTGTCAATAACCATCTTTATGCTCCACCCGGCAGTCTTTAAGTCGTAGGTATTATTATTGAGTGCCAGCATATCTGTATATGAAGTTGGAGAGAACCCAGGCATAATAAACTCCATCAACATACGATCATTACTAAGTTCACCCTGAAAAATAAACGATGTATTCCCTCCCTCTGTAATAACCTTTAAAGGAATTACTTCACTATTTGACACAAAAGCTTCTCTATCATAAAACGCACCAAATGTATTATATCCCCACTCCGAATATTCAGGAAGTTCCGGATTATCATTATCACGTATAAAAACAGAATCATTTAAATCGTTACTCTTCTCGCATGAGATAAATATTAACACAGATAATATAACTGATACTATAGCTAACCTTTTCATAAGTTCTAATTATTATTAATACAGTAATTTACAACGGTACCTGAACAGATATATTAACACCTCCTCCAGCAATAGGTTGTACTAAACCTGCTTTTTTACCTGTCAAAACAAATGCAGGAATTCTGGCATCTATATTAAAGTTTATCTTACCTACTCTGCCAACTTTCACTCCAATACCAAAGTACATAGTTGAATAAAAATCCTCTGCCTCATCAAACAGTTTTGCAACGTCTTCTTCATATTTATCCATTACATCATCTTTAAATTTAACATTAGATGAATCGTTAATCTTAAAATTAAAATCGGCACCAAGTTTCATGTAAGGTCTGAATAGCATTGGTTTAAATAGTAGATATCTGAATTCTAAAGGTATACCCACATAACTATTTATCTGATTTATTGATTTAACCCTAAGGTAATCAGTTTGTGTTCCGTTCTCTTCCAGTCTCACATAAAAGAAATCATCATCGTCATCATTGTCATAAGTGGTAGCTCCTAAAAATCCCATATAGATTGTGTATCTAACTCCTATTGAGTATCCAAATCTGGTATTTGCTGACTGCAATTCAACACCTAAACCAGCATGCCAGCTAAAAGCAAAAGAAGCAATATCACTATTATAAACATGATCGTGCCAACTTACATTTCCTCTTATAAACTTATAGTCTGGAGTACTAGCTCCATACATTGTGAAACCTGTTCCTGTACCTACAAACCACTTACGCATTTTAACTTCTGTCGGTACTTGTGTTCCTGTATCCTGTGCTACAGCAGTAAAAGAAACTGCAATTAGCATTACAATTACCCCAAATAACTTATCTTTCATAATTAAATTTTTATATTCAAAGCACGTGTATCGTTACAAGAACGATACCGCAACAATATAATTATTACATATAACTAAGATGTTTACGTTCCAAATTACTTACTGTAGGCACTGTTTTTGACAAATATATACGAGAAATATCTTTGCAGACTGTTAACATAAATATACAAAAACAGCCGAAATATAAAGATTCGACTGTTATATACTTTATTATATCTGTAACAATTACTAGCTAGACTTTTTAACAAACTTTGTAAGAATAACTATCTGTTGTCCACTAACTTTTCCTTCTATTTGTTCTGCATTATCATGCACAAGCGAGATTCCTCTCACAGCAGTACCTCTCTTAGCAGTAAAACCACCTCCTTTAACATTCAAATCCTTGGTAAGGATAACAGTATCGCCTGCCTGAAGTGCTACACCATTACAATCTTTATGTTGTAGAGTATCCTCATCAGCTCCTTCACCTGTTGCTTTTGCCCAATCAAGAACATCCTCTTCAAGATATAACATATCAAGAAGATCAGCAGGCCAACCTTCAGCTTTTAATCTGTTTAACATTCTCCATGCCATTACCTGTACAGCAGGTACTGTACTCCACATACTATCGTTCAGGCATCTCCAGTGGTTAACATCAGTATTATCCGGATTCTCGATCTGATCATAACATGTTTCACATATTAATATATTATCATCAATTCCATTACCTTTTGCCGGAGCAACCTCATATACCTTCAGATTATCATCTGTTGCACACAGTTCACACCTTGACTCGCTTCTTGCATGCAATTCCTTATCTATACTCATAATTAACTAATTATTGTCATTTAATCTCTAAATCTAAGAGATAGTAATCTTACAAAGATATATCAATAATTCTCTATATAAAGAAGCATATATCAAAAGTTATATCAGTTATATTGTTTTCAGAATTAATGCATATTGTATATATTCGCGACAGTTTTAAACCTAATATTAAATTTATGAAAAACGTAAAGATTCTTATTACAGCAATTGCTGCAACTTTACTTATTTCTTGTGGAAACAATAATGATGTAAAAGAGACAAAAACAGTTGTTGAAAAATCTGATGCCGTAGCTGTTTACGATAAAATTCCAGTAAGAACAGAAGCTAATAAAAAAGCTAAATATATTACAGGAATAAGCTTTGGAGAGACTGTATCATATCTTGGTACAGAAAAGATAGACTCAACAGATAAGAACAGAAAGTATTATAAAGTAGAACTTTCTGACGGTACAAATGGATGGGCTAGTGCATATGGCCTTGTTACAAAATCATCTCCTGCATGTATTATAGAGAGCACATACATCTATTCGCGTCCGGATGTTATTAACAAAACAAGTAAAGAACTTAATGTTCTTGATTTTGTTGTTATAACTGAAAAGAAAGGAGAATGGGCATCTGTTGTTGGTCTGAAGAAGAGAAAAAAGGGATGGATAAAAGTATCATCTCTTTCTGAGTCCAAAGAAGAGATTACAATATCTGTTCTTGCTTATAAAGATAAGATAATGGTTAATGGAGATATCAACTTTGATAAATTATCTGACTTTATAAAAAACGCTCCTTATAAAGGAACAAAACTTATAAATTATCTATCAACAGAATTAAGTAAAAAACAACAAGAGAGTATCTCTGAGATAGAAGAGGAAATTATAGAAACAGTTGATACTGAAGAGTAATTTAAGTTATTATAAATATAAAAAAACCAGGTATTGCCTGGTTTTTTTATATAATAATATTAGGTCTACACTATTAAATTTCTATAGCTTTTGAGTTTGATAGATGTTTTAGCTTGTCAATAATTCTCTCAAAATCTTTCTCACCAAAAACATCAAGATTAAAGGTCATTGTTCTCTCTTCAGCAAATATATTAACTAGTTTACCATTCACTTCTGCAAGTTGCAGTTTGGTATGAAATATATTCTGTGGTTCTCTCATCCCTGGTAACATAAAACTAATCTGTTGATTATCCCATCCAAAAAAATATGTTCTGAAACGGATATGCATATAAGCCGCACCAAGGAATATCACTCCATTAAACATAAGTATAAAGGAGATTGTATTACCTGACATGAAATCGGATTCTGAATTACCTATCAATGATTTAAAGGTCATTGCCGCACCAACAAAGAATAAAATTAGACCTCCTATCAAAAGAAACTTAACCATACCTTTTCTCACATTATATGTGATTATCTTTTCCATAACTGATTGCTTTTATTTTCAGCACTAAAGGTATAAAACAAAACTAATTATTCTCAGATAGCTTAATATTTATCACTTTTTGTTACACCGAATACTATTTGTTATCCCTAACAAAATATTTCTATCCTGATTGAAATAATTTTTCTTAGTAATAAAACTATTTTCTCATAGTATTAATGATATAATTACCAATCTAATACAAAAAACAATCATGATCCAATAACATGAACCATGATTGTTTTAGTATATCTATATATCTACGAGAATATACTATACACAAATGGTACTAAAAAAGGAACCAATATTGTGAGTACAATACCTGAAAATACAGATATCATTGCATACTCTTTTCCTGAGGCTGTAACAATTATTGGCAGAGTAGAGTCCATTGATGTTGCTCCTCCACTGGCCACAGGGGCAAGCTTACCAAAGAACATTGCTAAAACAGGAGCTAACAGTAAGGTTATAACCTCTCTAAATATGTTTGACAAAAGAGCCAGTGTAGCTACTTCATCTCCTGATATATCTTTCAGTATCACACTAGAGAGACTGTAATAACCAAATCCGGAGGCTACTCCTAAAAGTTCCGACATTGTATAATCATCTAAAATTAACCACACTATACCCATTGTTCCTAGTGATCCTAAAATAACAAGTGCTGGAACAAGAAGTATCTTATACTTTATCTTTTTTATAACTGAAAGTGCACCAGTATCAGAACCAACACTAATACCCACTAAAAACATTAACAGATATAAGGCATACATGCTTATATCGTTACTTATTAAAAAATCAGGTATATATCTGGTATATCCCAGTGATATTCCTAAAACAAAGAATGCTAATATTATTAAACTACCCTTCATGATTACTATTTCTAAAATATAAATGATAAACCAATGATGCCAACAATACACTTCCTAAAACAGCCATTAATGTTATTATAAGTGCATGTACTCCCAAAGTATCAAGATTAGATACCAACTCATCATTAAGTCCTACTGATATACCAAGCAAAAAAAGTAACAGGTATACAGATATTGTAACAAGTTTATTAACCTGTTTAATAACCTTCTTCTTATGTCTTATTGATACTCCAATTATCATCCCAAGCGTCATAAGTCCGAGAATTATCCACATAGTATTTGTAATTTATTATTATCTGCAACAAACATATATAGTATAATATGAGATGCCAAACATTAGATGTAAATAGCAAAATATTATTACCTAATTGCATAGTAACCATATTATATCAATTAAAATAGACGACCTAATATAATAAAAGTTCAAACTCAAAAAGACGACTATATTGTGTCAGTTTATCTAAACTTTTAAAAACCAATAATTACAGATCTGACATCTGTAATCTAAACACAGTTACATACCCCACTCCTTCAATTTCTCTGTAATACGTTTTTTGTCACTCTCAGAAAAGTTACGTATACGTGTTCCGTGATTACCATCTTTGAGCATCATAAACATACAGTTCTTATTCATAGATACATCAGGAGCACATGCACTCCAAGTGTCAGCTGCACCATATATATAGATTATATTCTTTGCTTTTGTCTGCAACCAGTTATTCACATTACGCATCTGTGTTGGGTCAAATGACATCTCAACATCAGGTCCAAATATTGAATTTGTTGGATGTTCAACCACCTTGAGGTATTTTCCGAACTTATCAAGTTTATATCCATAATATCCAAGTTGGGTATATGCTTGATAATAGAACGATTTAGAACTCTCGATACCTTTATCTGTATATGATGTAATAGGAACTATATTAAGCAAATGATTAAACACCTCTTTTGCCGATATTAAAGATACATCTGGAATATCTTCACAATTACCACGTCCCCATTGCCAGAATGCGAAACTATACTCTAGTGTAACATATTCAAAAATCACATCGGCTCCCAGCGAAAATGTAATACCTTTATCCTCTGCAAACTTACTGAACAATGGTATAATCTCATCTCTGCGTTTAAATGTCTCTTCCTGAAAACTCTCTATTCTATCTCTACACTTTTTAGTACCAACCGTATCAAGAAACGTATATATACGAGGGTCTTCCTGCTCAAATATAATAGGCGCCACATATGGTACCGATACATCTACATCATCAGGATATTGTTGTCTGTGATAAAGTGTTGTCTGTCCGCCCTTACTAATACCTGTAGTAAGCCAGCTACCTTTATATATCTGCTTAAAGAACTCTATAACTCTATGGTGATCAGCTGCCGCCTGCTGTATTGTCAAATACTTATAATCTAACGAATCCGGCACCGATTCACCAAAATATCTGTGTTCAACAACTATCTGATTAGTATTAAGCATTTGTGTAAGCTCTGTAGGGTATGTTCCCCACATTGAATAGCCCTCAGTAACCATAACAACCGGTCTATTAAAATCTATATGAGACCAATGTACCTTCTGTTCAAAATAACCTTTAGAAGGGTCTGTATGATCTATTGGTTGTTTAAAGCGCAACATATATAAAGCATTAAACATTGTATCACCAGTAACTTGTTTAAAGGTAACTCCTTCAGCATTCTGAATAAATTCAAGTACTGTTTTTGATTTATTATTACATCCTGCAACAAAGGTTGTCAGTAATATAATTAATAGTATATCTGATATTCTTTTCATATGTCTAAATTTGTTTTTTAAAGGTCATATGGAACTTCGCATTTTAGCCATTCTCGTGTGTGTGAATAACTATTATCATGCTTTCGTTTAATTTTATGGTGTTACATTAACACATATCGTGTGCTGTTCTATTAATTATCTCATTCTGCAAATCCTCGCCCAGATCGTTGAAATAGTCGCTATAACCTGCTACTCTAACAATAAGGTTTTTATATTTCTCCGGATTTTTTTGTGCATCGCGTAATGTATCAGTATCTACAACATTAAATTGAATATGGTGTCCGTCCATTCTGAAATATGACCTTACAATCGCTGTAAGTTTATTATAAACATCAGGATCATTAAAAAATGATGGACTAAATTTCTGATTCAACAATGTACCACCTGTGCGCACATGGTCTAGTTTAGCTGCTGAATTAAGTACTCCTGTAGGACCATACTTATCGGCTCCCTGTACAGGTGATATACCTTCAGATAATGGCTCTCCTGAAAGACGTCCGTCTGGCATTGCTCCAACAACAGATCCAAAATACACATGACATGTTGTTGGCAGCAGGTTTATCCTGAACTTTCCTCCACGTGCTGTAGGTTTACTATCTACAGCATTAAAGAACATCTCAAAAACATCTGTTGCCTGTTTATCAGCATACTCATCGTCGTTACCATATTTTGGAGTATCGTATATTAATCTTCCTCGCAACTTATCATAGCCTTCAAAATTATTATCTGTAGCCTCTTTAAGTTGAGTAAAACTGATTGTTTTAGTATCAAATACAGCATATTTAATTGCTGTAAGATTATCTGTTACACTACCCAAACCTACTCCCTGAACATAGCTAGTATTGTATTTGGCTCCGCCTCTGTTATAATCAGATCCATTCTTTATACAGTCATCAACTATTAACGACAGGAATGGAGCCGGGATATTTTCAGATATTATACGCTCTATTATATTATTACCAATTAGTTTTATCTGCACAAAGTGCTCTATCTGACTGTTAAAGGCATTCAGAAAATCGTCGAACCCTATAAAATCATCAAGAATTCCTGTTCGTAAGCCAATCTGTTTGTTTGTACGTTTATCAAACCCGTTATTTAAGGTTATTTCAAGCACCTTTACCAGATTAAAATATCCTGTTAGCCAGTAAGCCTCTGTTCCAAAAGCCCCTGTTTCAACACATCCACTGGCTCCTCCATTACGCGCATCAATTACATCTTTACCCTGACGAATCATCTGTTGAATAATTGCATCGGTATTAAACATTGATGGTTGACCAAATCCGGTTCTTACAATCTTAAGTGCTCGTTTTATTAACCTGTCTGGGCTCTTTTTACTTACCTGCACCATTGAGCTTGGTTGTAGTAAACGCATCTCCTCAATTACATCAAGTATAAGGTATGTAAGCTCATTTGATGCATCTGATCCATCTGGTTTTACTCCCCCTACATTAATAAGTGCAAAGTCAGTATATGTATTGCTTTCAAGAGCTGTAACGCCCATTTTGGGTGGAGCAGGATGGTTATTAAACTTTATCCAGAACGACATAAGTAACTCTTTTGCCTGATCTTCTGTAATAATTCCATTATCAATATCGTGTCTGTAATATCTATAAAGATTCTGATCCAATCTTCCTGGATTAAATGAGTCCCATGGGTTTAACTCTGTAACAACCCCAAGGTGGAAAAACCAATAGTGTTGTAGTGCTTCGTGAAATGAATCTGGTCTTTTTTCAGGTACATTACGACATATCGATGCCATATTAATCAACTCATCTTTTCTGGCATCACTATCCTCAAATGCAGCTAGCTTAAGAAGTTCATCCGCATGCCTGTTGGCATACATTACCATTGCTTCAGCAGATATACGCATAGCTTTAAGTTCTTCGCGTTTATCATATGCTCTCATATCATTAATAAAGTCCAGATTATTAATCTCATTATCAATATCTGCAATAAGATCTGACAATCCTTTATTGAATATTTTTGATCCCGCTACAGTGTGCCCTGGAGCTCTTTGTTCCTGAAACTCTGTAAATACACCTGCATTGTAAGCATTTTTCCATTCATCAGACAAGGCATCCATTATCTTGTCTCTATTACTCTTACCGTGCCAATATGGTATAATATCTTCTCTATATGTGTCTAACGACTTTTTATCTACCTTAAACGCTACTTTCTCTCTTGAATTAAGTATCTCAAGATCCTTTATTGAATGTAGACTAACCTCCGGATAGGTAGGTGTTGCTTTAGGTGCAGGACCTCTTTCGCCTACAATAAGTTCGCTACTATTTATACAGATTTTCTTTCTCTCAAGCAGATATCTGAATGACAATGCTCTGCGTACAGGTACAGATACCTCAAGTGCTCTGCTGCTTTTATAGAACTCTGTTATCAACTCTGCTCGCTCTGTAGATATATGTTCCTTTGCATTCAGCGATATTTCTCTTAAATATTTTATTCTCTCATTCATGATTTCAGTTTTTGGTTAACCTTTAATATATGTCTTTATATTTAAGGGTGCGAATATACGTTGCCACTCCTTCATCTGGTTAGCTGTTGGTTCCTGTATATTGACCAATTTATCAGCCATATTAAGATTATCGTATTTATGCGATGATAACTTATGATATGGCAAAAGATATATTCGGGTTATTGACTCTGCATTTATATCTGATATAAAATTACTTAACGCTTCAAGGTTTTCTTCTGTTGCATTATAGTCAGGAACAGCAGGTATTCTTATCCATATTTCAGATCCGCACTCTGCCAGTTTTTTAATATTATCAAGTATAATACTGTTATCAACCCCCGTAAATGCTTTATGACGTTTATCATCAACATGTTTAATATCAAATAAAAAAAGATCTGTATAAGGAATAACCCTCTCAAAAAATGAGTATGGTACATACCCTGATGTATCAATTGCTGTATGTAGATCAGTTTCTTTACATCTCTTAACAGCCTTTTCTAAAAAGTCTATTTGCATCATTGGTTCACCACCAGAGAATGTTACTCCTCCATCAGATTCTTCATAGTATATTCTGTCTTTCTCAATATCAGACATTAACTCATCAATAGTAATATGTCTACCTATATGTTGTTCTGTAATAAACATCTGGTCACCAATAGGTTTATTTACATTACATATCTCTATATCACCATTTTGACTCTCTGGATTATGACACCATAAACAAGTTAACGGACACCCTTTAAGAAATACTGTTGTTCTCACTCCCGGACCGTCATGTATAGCAAATCGTTTGATATCAAATATCAACGCCTTCATAATATTTACAATTTGTATTTATAATTATACAAAACCTGCATGTTTTTACTTAATCATGCCTGTTATAACTTATAATTATTATCCCTAAAGATTTTATCTAAAATGGTTTTACAATGTGTAGGACTACACTTGTAGATTATAGAAAATATGATCAACAAATCCAGCATTCATATAATCCCTTATATGAATGACTGTATAATGATAGTGATATTTTATACTCCTGTCTCATAACTAATCTGATAGCTACAAATATTGTAAAGAAAAGTAATATTTACAATGTTGAATATCACTTTTTTTGTTAACATTTATCATCTATTGTGAAACAAATATATAGGTAATAGTTCCTTTTACTATCTTATCTGCCGATGCATCTGCATTGAAACGAGTTGTTTTTGCTGCTCTTAAAGCAGTGGGGTGCAAACAAGGATCAATAACAGAGTTTTTATGATCTATTGTTGCATGTGTAACATATCCGGCATTATTCACCTCTATTTTAACAACAACTTTTCCTCCTCCTTCACACATATAAACAGGCACAGATTTCTTAATCATCTGTCGTCCATTTGGCAAATAGTACGATATATTTGTTGTCCCTTTTGCTCTGTTAACCGGTTTTTTATCTTTTTTTATCTCCTTCACATCAGAATCTTCAGCTCCAAACTCACGATTCTCTTTAAAACGTTTATTCGTTTCATCAAGTCTATCCTGTAACTCTTTTGCCTCCTGATACAAGTCATCATCGGCCGTTTGTTTATTATCAGATAACTCCTGCTCAAGATCTTCTAAAGCTTCGTTAACAGCCTTATTACTACGCTCTCTTATATCCTGCATAATCTTCTCCTCAGGAGTAAGTTCAGTCTCTTTAAGCAATTCCTTTAGCTTATCTTTACTCTCTTCTCTTACAATATCTTCAAACTCCATTGTTTGAAACTCTATCTGTACCTCGGAGTAAAACTCATCGTAATTACTCTTTATTTTGAACGAAAGCATAAGTATTACAACAACCATATGTACAATTATGGTTCCGAATAAAGCTTTTTTATGTTTATTATAGAATTCTCTCATTACAAATTAAAGCAGTAAATTTAGGGCAAAAATAGCATGAAATATGGTTAAATACCAGTTTATAATAATATTTAAATAACAAAACAGACCCTGATAATGAACGATAACACGGATATTAAAAACACTTTATCATACAACTGGGCCAATAGTTTGGTGGGTACCAGAACTGGTTTTATTATTATTATGTCGCTGTGTATAGGCTTTGGTGGATTTTATTCTTTTAACTTTATAAAAGGATTTGTTCCGCTTATAATGATTGGTATAGTATCAAATACAATATTTATGTATTGCACTATGAAGATAATAGTTAATAGTAAGAGTTTGCAAGAATTTCTTAGCTTACCTGTCAATTTTGTAAACAAAAAAAGCATGAACAGAATACTTATTGCTGATGTAAGCATTATTATTGTTTTAAACATATTTGTATTATCAGGCATGCTTAACAATGTATTTTTCAAGTTCTTATTGGTTGTTTTATTACCTACCATTCAACTAATATTTTTACGAGTAGTTTTTAACATTACAAGATCGTTAACCGATACTGACCCTATGTAGTAGACTAATTCATTAATATATATGGTGTAGTGGTTTCGTGGAACAATTATTTTTTATAATTTTAAGCACAAATAAACTAGGAGAAATTGAAAGTAGAACATTTTATAATACAAACACTTAAAAATTCCAATAGGATTGTTGTACCCGGTCTTGGAACTTTTTTTGGTAAACCCCAGGGTGCTCTTCTTAATAAAGCTGATAGTAGCATCACGCCTCCATCAAAAGAGATAAAGTATATTTCTCTTGAGAGCGGTGATAAAACAGAGCTTAGTAAGATCATACAAAAAGAGAATTCAATAACAGAGATTGCAGCCAATGCACTTATAGATAGCTTTGTAAAGAAGGTTAAGAATGATCTGAATACAAAAGGAACAGCTATTATTGAAGGTTTAGGTACCTTGCAATACTCTAAAGGTAAAATTCTTGCATTAGCACAAAACTCAACAGATAGTCTATTAAAAGATTCGTTTGGTTTAAAAGAGGTATCACTGCCTGGCTCTGATAAAGCAGTTGTTAATAAAACTCAACCTACCACAACGTATAAGACTGCACCACAAGTAGATTATACAAATAAAAAAGCTGGAGCAAAAAAGCCAGAGGTTAGAAGACCTATAGCGAAAAAGCCTGTTTCTAAAAAGAGTGTAAAAAAAGCGAGACCTGCTAAGATTCAAAAAGAAAAAGTTAATACTTCAGGGAGTAGAGGAGGAAAAATAGCTGCATGGATTGCAATGGTTGTAGTTGTTCTTGGTTTATTATATTATATTCTATTCATACATCTCGGTTTTAGTACAGATTTTGGTACTGACTTTTTAAGTTCAAATAAAACCATAGATTCAATAGAAATGGTTATTGCTCAGGAACCAATAAGTGATAGCATTGGGGATATACCTGAAGAGTCATATACTTATTACATTATCACCGGTAGTTTTAATAAATACAAAAATGCCGAGAAGTTCATTAAAGGTTTATCTGATCAGGGATACGAACCAGAGATTATTGAAAATGAGGATGGAAAATATAAGGTTTCTATTGCCTCATATCCTCTAAAAAACGAAGCACTTGATGCTGTAGAGTTCTATCGACAACAGAAAGACAAACGAAATTGCTGGATACTGAAGAAAAGAAACTAAATATACAGAGCCACATTTTTTGTGGCTTTTTTGTTTACAATAATCAACTCTAAATTAAATCTTCAGGTCTATTTAGGTTTCTCATGTCAGCTCTTGATAGTTCATCCAAAGTATCAATATTTATTATTGAACCATATTTAGTTACCAGATCTCTTATCTTAAACTGTTTATTATCTATCTCCCTTTGTACACAGGATATAAGATCTCTTTTTACTAACATAACCAATGGTTCTACTCTATTCTTATACTCTGGTACAACCAGTAAGTTATCATCAATTTTATTATAAAGAATCTTATATATTTCGTTTGGCAAAAAGGGCATATCAACAGGTTGTATTGCCAAATAATCTGTTTCAGAATATTGTAATGCAGTATATATTCCACCAATCGGTCCACAATCTGGTATTATATCCTGTATAATATCGTATCCAAGATTCAGGTACTCCAAACTATTTGCACTTACAATAATTTTCTCACATATATCTGATAAAGAATCATAACAGTGCTGAACCATTAATTTCCCATTAACCAACATCAGTCCTTTATCTTGCTTCATACGGGAACTCTTTCCTCCAGCCAGTATAACACCAGTAAAGTTTCTAATCATTTTATCTGTTTTTTGGTATTAGCAGTATACTTATCTCGTATAGTAGCATGAGTGGTAATGCAACAAGTATCTGGCTAAACAGATCGGGTGGAGTTATTATTGCACTTATAGTAAGAAAGATTACAAATGATACTTTTCGGAATCGTTTTAGTTTACTACGTGATAATATTCCCATCTTGCTCAATAGAATAATAAAAACAGGTAACTCAAATACAATCCCTCCTGCAAGAACAACAGATGTAAACGTTCTGAAATATGAAGAAAACACTATCTGATTGTTTATCTGCGAACTAAGCTCATAATTATATAAAAAATTTATTGTAAGCGGCATTACTATAAAATAACCAAATAGTACACCTATAATAAACAGAACAGATACAACCCATACAAACAATCCTTTTCTTATTCTGCTTGAATGCGAGATAAGAGGTTTTAATACACTCCATATCATATAGGCTATAAACGGAAACGATACTGTTAATCCAAGAACAAACGATACAAATATATGATCATTAAACTGTCCGGCTAGTTTAATATTCCACATCTCAAGTATACTCTGGTTAATACACAGAATATCTGAATTGGTAACGCTATGTCCTAATTTACAAAGTAATACATTTGTAATAAATTGAGGATCTGATGGCGCTGTAATTATATGATTAAATACAAAATCTTTAAACAGAAAAGCCAATAAAGAGAAAATAGTAACAACGATCAATGACCTTATCAAACTCTTCCTGATATTTCCTAGAATAGTTAAAACGCCAAAATATCTCTTTTCAGGCTTCCTTATCTTCTTTTTATTAGTTAATTCCTCTGTCACTTGTATCTATTGCCTCTCTTTTCTATAGTTCTTATAAACATTGGCTGCAAAAACAAAATCATTTAACTCCCGATTATTCGTATTAAATATTTTTACTTTATCGCCTTCCCACCATTTTTCGCCCTTGTATATAAATAGTATATTATCACCGTTCTCTGTAACAGTATTCATATCGTGCGTATTTATAATTGTTGTAATATCTAACTCATGTGTAATCTCTCTAATCAAATTATCAATTACAATAGCTGTTTTAGGATCGAGTCCTGAATTTGGTTCATCGCAAAACAGATAGCGTGGTTCCATTGCTATTGCTCTTGCAATTGCTACTCGTTTCTGCATTCCTCCACTTATCTCTGCAGGATATAATCTGTTTGAATCAACAATATTAACCCTGTCAAGACAAAAATCAACACGTTTCTGTTTTTCAACAGAAGACATATTTGTAAACATATCTAAAGGGTAACGAACATTCTCCTCAACTGTAGCCCAATCAAAAAGTGCAGATCCCTGAAAAAGCATTCCTATATCTTTACGCAACTCTCTTCTTTTCTTTTGCGACAACGACGTAAAATTTATACCATCGTAATGTATGGTTCCTTCATCTGTCTCAAATAATCCTACAATTGTTTTAAGCAGAACTGTTTTTCCAGATCCGCTCTGTCCAATAATAAGGTTAGTCTTTCCTTGTTCAAAAACAGCTGATATATTCTTTAATACATTATTTGAACCAAACGACTTTGAAACACCTTTAACCTCAATCATGATAAAAATAGTTTAGTTAGAATAAGGTTTAACAGTAATATTATTACAGTACTATTTACTACAGCACGAGTACTTGCCTTACCTACTTCAAGACTTCCTCCTCGTACATAGTATCCGTAGAAAGCAGGAACCGAAGCTATAACAAATCCAAAGAACAGTGTTTTTATAAGTGAATATGTTACATAGAACTGATTAAAAGCAAACTGTAACCCTGTAAGATAATCTCCAACAGATATAATATCAGTAATAAATGCCACCGCTAACCCGCCTGATATTCCTATTACCATACTCAATACCGCAAGAAAAGGATTAAATAATACCATAGCTATTATCTTTGGTAATACAAGAAATCCAGCAGAGTTTACACCCATTATATCAAGGGCATCAATCTGTTCTGTAACACGCATTGTTCCAATCTCAGACGCTATACTTGAGCCAACTTTTCCGGCAAGTATAAGAGCAACAATAGTAGATGAGAACTCTAGAATAAGTGAATCTCTGGTAGCCAGTCCTATCAGATATGTTGGAAGCATCGGATTTTCAAGATTATACGCTGTTTGTATTGTTATTACAGCACCAATAAAAGCAGAAATAACAGCAACAATTCCTATTGATTTTAACCCGAGATAAATAAATTCATCTATAGTGCGTTTATAATATGTAGACAGTTTCTCTGGATAAGAAAACACTTTCTTAACAAATAGAAAATATCTGCCTATTACTGAAAAGAAATTTATCATTGTATATTTGAAAATATTATAAGCAAAGCTACAAAAAATATAGAGAGCGATTTCTAAATTTATGTAACAAACATTATTTAACTCTTTATAAAAAGATAATTTAGTATCTTAAAGAAGTTTTATCTAAATTTATTAATAATCAAATAATAAAACACATGAATAATAAATATTGTGTTATTATGGCCGGGGGAATAGGCAGCAGATTTTGGCCGCTGAGCAGAACGTCATTTCCAAAGCAGTTTATAGATATTTTTGGTACAGGACATTCATTATTACAACAGACATTTAAACGACTAACCAAAATATGTCCGCCAGAAAATATAATGATTGTAACACATGAGAACTACAACCAACTAATAAAAGATCAAATACCTGATATACCCCAAGAGAACATTCTTCTTGAACCATTCAGAAGAAACACAGCTCCTTGTATTGCATATGCATCATATAAGATATATCAGAAGAACCCTAATGCACAAATTGTTGTTGCTCCTTCAGATCATCTAATTCTTTTTGAAGACGTTTTCTGTAATGTAATAAATGAAGGTCTTGATTTTGTTGGTAAAAACAATACTCTTCTAACATTAGGAATAAAACCTAGTCGTCCGGAAACAGGTTATGGTTATATTCAACTTGATAATACTAGTGAAAATACTAATAACAGTAGCATTGCTCCAGTAAAGACCTTTACTGAAAAACCTAATCTTGAGCTGGCAAAGGTGTTTCAACAAAGTGGTGAATTTCTTTGGAACTCAGGTATTTTTCTATGGTCGGCGAAAACTATTCTTGAATCGTTTAAAAATCACTTACCAGAGATAGATTCTCTTTTTAATTCTGTTGCAAACTGCATGAATACCGACAAAGAGAAAGACGCTGTAAGCGAGATATATGCACAATGTAAAAGTATATCTATTGATTACGGTATAATGGAGAAAGAGAGTAATGTTTTTGTTTTTGGAGCTGACTTTGGTTGGTCTGATCTTGGAACATGGGGCTCACTTTTCCAACATTCTGAAAAGGATGAGAACAATAATGGCACTGCAGGTGATAAAACATTACTATATGATACATCTAACTGTATTGTAAACATAGCAAAAAATAAAACAGCTGTTATACAGGGACTTGACGATTTCATTATTGTTGATACTAATGATACTCTTCTAATATGTCGTAAACAAGAGGAGCAAAGGATTAAAGATTTTGTTAATGATCTGAAGGTGAAATATAATCTGGAGTTTTAAATACTCTATTTACTGTCTGTTTACATTACTCTTTTTATAAAAGAACTAACAGGTAAACACCTAACAACATTCTAAAACAGAGGATTTTCTATTTGTTTAAAGTCCTCTGTTTTTCTGTATACAGAGCCAAAACCATGCTTAACAACATGTATAATATTTTTTGTATATTTGCCGGTTGTAAAACATAGATTATGGAAAGTAAAGACAGGATATTTGATCTGCTTGACAGATATAAAGAACTGTTCAGTGAAAAAACAGATGCACTAGCTGGTAAAAGAGACGGTAAGTGGATAAAATATAGTACTTCAGACTACATAGAGATAAGTCACAACTTCGCATACGGACTGCTTGAATCAGGTTTCACAAAAGGAGATAAAGTAGCAACCATAACAAATAATCGTCCTGAATGGAATTTTGTTGATATGGCACTTGCCATGAGTGGAATGATTCATGTTCCCATTTATGCAACAATATCTGCAGAAGAGTATAAATATATACTTGAACACGCAGGTGTTAAGGCTATATTTTTTGGTAATAATGCTATTGAAAAGAAAGTTGCTGCCATAGATGATATTGTTCGCACCAATAATATAAAAACATATCCTCTGCTAAAAGATCATAATAGCTTCGGCTTTTGGGATATTGTTAAGATAGGTAGAGATAATGCAGAAAAGCATAAAGCTACTATCGATAGTATAAAAGATTCTATTGGCTCCAACGATATGGTTACAATAATATATACATCGGGAACAACAGGAAATCCTAAAGGAGCTATGTTGTCTCACCGTAATATTATCTCAAATGCAAGATCAACATCAAAAGCACATAACTATTATAAGAATCATAAGACTATAAGTTTTCTACCGCTAAACCATGTATATGAGAGAATGATGAACTATCATTTTCAGTACAAGGGTTTGAGCATCTATTATGTAGATAATATGAACTCTCTTGTAAGTGATATAAAAGAAGTTCAACCAGTTATATTTAATAGTGTACCAAGACTTTTGGAGAAGATATATGATGGAATAATTGGCAAGGGAAAGAACTTAAAAGGATTATCTAAATATATATTTTTCTGGGCAGTTAAGCTTGGGCTGAAGTTTGACCCAGAACGAAAAAACAGGTTTTTATATAATACAGGACTGTTTATTGCCAGAAAGCTAGTATTCAAAAAATGGCAAGAGGCAATGGGTGGCAAACTGGGTATTATTGTTTCTGGTGGTGCTGCTCTTCAAAATAGGTTAGAGAGAATATTTGGTGCTGCTCAAATAAATGTTCTTCAAGGATATGGTATGACTGAAACATCTCCTGTTATTGCTGTTAATCATCATTTCCCAGGAGAATATAGATATGGTACAGTAGGCAAGATATTAGAAAACATTGAAGTTAAAATTGGTGAAGATGGAGAGATTATGTGTCGGGGTGAGAATATTATGCTTGGCTACTATAATCAACCGGAATTAACAAAAGAGATAATAAATAAAGATGGCTGGTTACATACTGGAGATATTGGCGAAATAGATGCTCAGGGATTCCTTAAAATTACAGATCGCAAGAAAGAGATTTTCAAATTATCAGCAGGAAAATATATTGCCCCACAGGTAATAGAAAACAAACTAAAAGAGTCCTTTTTCATTGAACAAGCTATGGTAGTAGGAGAGAATGAAAAATATGCAAGTACACTCATATCACCAAACTTTACATTCTTACACGATTGGTGTACAAGACACAAAATACAATACCGTGACAATAATGAATTAATTAAGATTCCAGAGGTTGTTACACGATATCAGAAAGAGGTTAATGTAGTAAACAAAGCTTTAAGTGAACATGAACGTATAAAAAGAATACGTCTGGTATGTGAAGAGTGGAGTTCACAAACTGGAGAAATGTCTCCAACACTAAAACTGAAAAGAAATGTACTATCTGGCAAATACAAAAGTATTATTGATGAAATATATGCTGCTGATCATGATAGAGTAAAGAATAATGGTAATGAGTTAAATGGTATCAAAAAAGAACTGACTGATAGTATAAAGAATATTAAAGTATTACCAAAAGTTGGAATAAACTTAAAAAAGAACGAGAAAAGAAACTAATAATAGTTTATTATTACATATTTATAAGGCTGTCATTTTTCATATGATAGCCTTTTTTGTTGGATTAATGGAGGTAGTGAAGACGAAATATACAGGGACGTACTGCTCTGTCAACGAAAATGGTTGGTGTTGTATCTCTCTGGTCTCATAGCCCTTAACAGCAATGTCTCTGGTGTGATTTCAAAATCAAATTCATCCAACTCACGGTACCACGACAGATAATTATGAAGATATCTGGTTGCTACTCCTCTAAAACGGATCATCCAGAACT
>DKJY01000126.1 GCA_002454955.1 Bacteroidales bacterium UBA6680 | reverse complement strand
TCTCTTGTCCTTCTTACAAAAAACAAGATTATGCAGAAGAAAATATTACTAACAGTATTATCGCTCTCAATAACAGTTTTTGCTGTTAATGCACAGAGTAAAATGACACTTCAGCAGTGTCGCGATAAGGCTGTTGAATATAATAAAGAACTTAAAATTGCTCACTACAATATGCAGCAGGCTGTTGCCAATAAAAAGGCTGCAAAAACAGCATATCTACCAAGCCTAGAGGCATCAGGTACGGCTATGTATATGCCAAACATGGACGATATATCAATGCCGGGAGGTTTTCTTCCTACTGCATCAAGTGCCGATGCTGCAAAAAAAGGACAATTCACCGGACAGAGCAATGTATGGTCGCCAGGAATGAATATAGAACTTGGTAATATGACTATAATATATGGTTCTGTAAATCTTACACAGCCAATATATGCGGGTGGTAAGATATTATATACCAATAAACAGGCATCTGCAGGTGTGAATATATACAGCAGTGCTTATACACTTAAATACTCTGAGATAATAGAGAAAACAGATAAGGCATACTGGAATATGCTTGCAATAGCAGAGAATGTGAAACTTGCAGAGAAATATATTGCAATGTTAACTGAGCTTGAGGAGCAGATGAAAGATATGTACGATCTTGGGTTAACACCAGCCAGCGAGAAACTTAAGGTTACTGTTCAGAAGAATGAGGCTGAACTTAATCTGTTAAAGGCAAAGAACGGATTACGAATATCTAAGATGTATCTTAACCAGATAATAGGACAGGACATTAACTCAGATATTGTTATTGCCGACTCATTGGATATGGAGGCTAAAATGCCAGAACTGTCGGGAGGAGTATTGGCTGCACAGGCAAACAGAGCTGAGCTGAACATACTTAAAAATAAACTTGCTATTGCTGAGTATGATAAAAAGATTGCAATGGCCGATTACAAACCACAGTTAGGTGTAAGTGCTGGTTATACAACAACATATATCAGCAACTTTGCTGAGGATTTTGAGTTCAGACCATCAATATCGGGTCAGTTAACAATACCACTCTTTAACTGGGGACAGAGAAAGCATAAACGTAATGCCGCAAAATTAAAGATTAGAGCAGCCGAAACAGAACTAAATAATACGAATGAGCTTATTAACCTGGAGGTTAATCAGGTACGTATAGAGATTGAGGAGGCATATGAGGCAATACTTATTGCACAAAAGAATATAAAAGAGGCTCAGGAGAGTCTTGAGGAGACGCAAGCAAGCTTTAAGGTTGGTTTAAACACAACAACAGAGTTGCTTAATTCACAAGCCGATTGGCAGAATGCAAATGCTCAGCTAATAGGTTCATTAGCTAACTATGAGGTGCTTAAAACAAAGTGGGATAAAGTTACAGGAAAATTAGTTGCTACTGAATAAATAAATTATTATAACTTGGAGTTTTGAAGAGATTAATTTAAGAGAGTTCTTGAGAACATGTTTATTAAACCGGATAAGCCGTAAATATTGTTCTACAGAGCATTCTGAAAGCCTATAATAATCATGATGAGAGATAAAAAATGCAAATTTGAGGGGACAAAATTTCTTACAAAATTTCCAAGTTATTCATTGCTATCAATGGCATACAGGTTTACTGTTGTTAGCTTGTGTAGCATACTTATTATAAAGCTAATGAGGTATATTAGCGACTATCAGCCAATCACTGAACCAAAATTCAGAGATTTCCTGTTTGTTATACTAATATTCAACCTTCTTAGTGAGTTACTAATAATTCTCGATAACATAATGGAACGTATCTTCCCGATACCTAAAAAATTAAAATTAAGGCTTATCCTTCAGTCATTCCTGAGCATCTTTATACTTGTTTTGGTATACAAAGTTGTTCCTCTGGTATTTCCTGAGAAATATGGTGCGCCAAAATCACACTTTTATCTTGGTATAGCTGTTGGATTAATATTTGTTACAATGTTATCTACAATACTGCTTATTACCAGATTTACAGAGAAGTGGATATTTGTACAGCAGAAGATTGATAAGATGGAGAAAGAGAAATTGCGTATTGACTATAATGCACTGCAAGATCAGCTTAATCCGCACTTTCTGTTTAACAATCTTAGCGTTCTTAAATCGCTTATAATGTACGATACCGACAACGCAATACAGTTTACCGAGAACTTTACTGATGTATACAGGTATGTTTTGCAGAGCAAAGATAAAATGCTTATTGAGCTTATTGACGAACTAAAGTTTATAGAGTCGTTTATATCGCTACATAAAGAGCGAATAGGAGAAGGGCTTGAGGTAAGCTTTTTGGTAGATAAAAAGGTACTGGAGATGCTTATTGCACCATTAACACTGCAACTGCTTATAGAGAACGCTATAAAGCACAATATTGTTAGTGACGAACACCCTCTGCTAATACAGGTGTATTCAGAGAACAACTGTTTAATAGTAAAGAATAATATACAACGCAAAGATACATCGTATTCAACAAAAACAGGACTTAAAAATCTTATTCGCAGATACGAACTATTAGATAGCGACAACGTTATTATAGAGACAGATAATGAGTACTTTACAGTAAAAATACCTTTGTTGTAATCTTTTGTGTATTAGAAAGAAGATAAGTTATGAGAGTAGTTATTGTAGAAGATGAGCACCACAGCAGCAAAATGCTGGCAGGAATGATTCAGAAAATCAGACCAAACTGGAAGATTGTAAAGAGTTTAACAAGTGTTAAAGAGACTATTAACTGGCTGAATTCACATCAGCATCCGGATCTGATAATGATGGATATTCAGCTTACAGATGGTATAAGTTTCTCTGTATTTGACGAGATAAAAATAGAGAGCGCAATTATATTTACAACGGCATACGATGAGTATGCAATACAGGCATTTAATGTTAACAGTATTGACTACCTGCTTAAACCAATAAAAGAGGAGAATTTGCTTAAAGCCATAGCAAAGTTTGAGAAGATTAGTGATTTTATAGCAGAAGGAAATAAAGCGGTTGAACATGACTATAACGACCTGCTGAAAGCACTTAAAAATGGTAAAAAGGAGTATCGTAAACGTTTCTTAATAAATGGTACAACATCGTTCTTTAAATTAGATACAAAAGATATAGCATACTTTAATACTGTAAACAGAGTAACATTTGCAGTTACATTTAGTGGCGAGGAGCATATAGTAGACCTTACAATAGAGAAACTTGAAGAACAACTTGATCCGGAGGTGTTTTTTAGAGCTAACAGAAGTCAGGTACTACATATTGATACGGTAGACAAGATAGAGGCTTACTTTGGCGGAAAACTTATAATACATCTTATACCACCGTTTAAATCGTCGATGACTGTGAGCAGACTTAAAGCCTCTGAGTTTAAAAAGTGGATAGATAAGTAGATATAATATAAGCATGAGAGTGTGATTATTTTATAGAAATTCAGAAATATCTGGCAGTATAAAAACAGATTAATATTAGATGGCAACATAAATCATAGTAAACATTTAAACAGAACAATTACGAACCTGTTGTAGAGGGTTATAAAAAGAAAAATATAATGTCTGCATATTAATAAGACATAAGCTTACACCAACAAAACAATGAAAAAACATTTAATAACATTAACAGTACTGCTATCGCTGTTGGCAACTGCATTTGCACAGAACAGCGATACCATACAGCACCCAAAGATTGGATTGGTGCTGAGTGGTGGAGGAGCTAAAGGATTGGCACACATTGGTGTGTTAAAGGTTCTTGAACAGGCAGGAATAAAGCCCGACTATATTACCGGAACAAGTATGGGGAGTATTATTGGCGGACTATATGCTTTGGGGTATAGTGCCGACGAGATATCTGAGATAAACAAAAATGCAGACTGGACACAGCTACTATCAGACGATATACCACTGAATAAGATTGTAATGGAGCAGAAACATGATTCTAAACGTTTCCTGTTCAGAATGCCTTTCAGAAATAAAGGAATAACACTACCATCCGGATTTATTGAGGGGCAGGAGCTTGAGCGTCTGTTCCGTAAACTTGCATGGCCAATGCCAATGCAAAGCAGTTTTGATAGTCTGCCAATACCATTCAGATGTATGTCTGTTGATCTTGTATCTGGTGAGACTATAGAGCACTCGTCTGGCGATTTTGTAACATCAATCCGCTCAAGTATGTCAATACCAAGTATATTCTCGCCGGTTGATGTTGATACACTACTGCTTGTTGATGGAGGTGTATCGAGCAATTTTCCGGTAGAACAGGTACGCAAAATGGGTGCCGATATTGTAATTGGTGTATATGTTGGCTTTGACAATGATATTACAAAAGAGGATCTGTTTGCACTTACCGATGTACTTACACGTTCAACTGGTTTGGGTGGTGTTGTAGATTCAAAAAAACAGATGAAGAGCGTAGATTATCTGATTGTACCGGATCTAAAAGGATTAACATCGTCTGATTTTGTTAAAGGTGTTCAGATAGAGCAGTATGGAGAAGAGACGGCATTGTTACACTATAAAGAGCTTAAACATTTGGCAGATAGCCTTAATCTTAAATTCAGAGAGGTTAAAAAGATTGATCAACCAGAACTTATATTGGTAAAGAGCATACAGGTTAATAATCTTAAGAATATAACAACCGACTTCTTTTTAGGTCAATCAGGTCTTGAAGAGGGGCAATATCTGTCAAACAACGATATTGAGGCTGCAATAGATCGTGTTTATGGTACCAACTATTTTAGCAAGGTTACATATACACTGTTTGATAATGACGACGACTCATACACACTAATATTTAATACAAAAGAGAAATCAAGGGTATTCTATAACCTCTCGTTACGATACGATAGTGATCTTAAACTGGGGGTAGCAAACGATATTACATTCAGAAACTATCTTATACCATCATCTGAGGTATCTGTTAAACTTAACATTGCACAGAATCCGGCATTTAAGTTTGAGCTAAAGAAGTATTGGGGTAAGAAACAACGTTTTATGAATTTCTATTTTGCCGATATTAATAACGATGAGCTAACATTCTTTCAGAATGGTAATGATATGGGTAAATACGATCTGCTTACATTTAAAGCAGGAGCAGGTATGAAATACTCGTTAGGATTAAACCGACAGATAGGAATTATTGGTAAGTACGAGTATAAGAAAGTTAAGCCACATGAAAATCTTAAACAGCTATTCTCTGATGCCGGGTTTAACTACCTTAGCTCAAGCGGATTTGGCTATGTAGCTTTCTATAATGCAAATACAACAGATGATCTCTACTTTCCGAAACGAGGGTTGAAGCTTGATCTTGCATATTCGCATATGTTTAATCCAACAATACGTTACGATGCAAAAGACCTGTCGGCGCTGAACGGGAATATCTTATCGTCTGAGCAACACTCATACAGTACATTACTTGTAAGCTACGATGTATATATGACTTTTTTCAGGAGAGCAACACTGAATCTGGGTACCGGATTAGGACTGAATTCTGATAATACAAGTATGTACAGTTTCTTTAATCTGGGAGGATCATATCTGAATAAACGCGATAATTTCATACCCTTTGCAGGATTTAGTTTTGGCGAAACAATAGTAAGAAACTTCTCTATGTTCAGAGCATCAGTTGATATAGAGATACTCTCTGATGTTTATCTGAGTGCTAAATTTAATGTTGCTCAGGGTACCGAAGATGCTGCTGATATATTTGAAGGATTGTTTGATTTTGATTCAGAACAGTACTTTGCCGGATATGGTGCAGGATTAAAGTACGATTCGCCTATTGGACCTGTGCAGTTAATGGCAGCAGGAAATACAGAAGATAAAAAAGCACGTTGGTACTTTAGTATAGGGTTCCCGTTCTAATAAAGACATTACCAATTAATATTATCATATCACCTCTCGTCTGCTTGTGAAACCAGACAGGGAGTTAAAGAGAGACTAGTACCCTGGTCTCTCTTTTTTTTTATTTCAATTGCACTCATACTCTATAATTGAGCCTATTTACGCTAAGTGATACTCTTACCTAAAAGTAGCCTCTCTTAGCGTAATACGGTGGAAGAAGATATATGCAGATAGAATTCTATAAGTATAGAATACAACATAAACATGTTTTACTTAGAGTAGAGCGGGCATTGTTTTGCGAGGTACGAGCTATTGCCATATCTATACTGCGCTGATTGACTTATACAGAAGCTCGCACCAGCTTTGGTGATTTGTTGGGTTAATAATTAACAGTTTGCTATTAAGGATCTGATTGCTTGTGTTTCGTTTCTATTAAAGATAATGAATCTAATATTTACGCCACGAAGTGGCAACTTATCCAGCCCGATGCAACGCATCGGGTATTTAATATATAGTATACAGGCGTGCTGAAGGCACAGCTTAAAATTGTTGTAGAATTGTCTCAGCCTTATACCAGATCAAATCCAAGGATTTAGCCTAACAAATTAATGGAATTAGAAATATTTATATAACTGTATTTTTCGAGGTACGAGCTATTGCCATATCTATACTGCGCTGATTGACTGATACAGAAGCTCGCAACAACTTTGGGAACATAGGAACAATTAATTAACTGGTTAAACAATGTAAAGACTCGCAACAACTT
>DKJY01000053.1 GCA_002454955.1 Bacteroidales bacterium UBA6680 | reverse complement strand
GACCTAAAAGAGTTCTTTAGATTAAAATAAAAAGCTATCTTCCTCCTTATTTCAGGAGGAAGACCTCCTTAAACTATACCAAATGATTATTAAAATTTATCCTGAAAATCCCAATAACAGGGAGATTCAAAAGATTGTTCGTGTACTGCAATCCGGCGGTTTGATAATATATCCTACTGATACTGTATACGGTATTGCTTGTGATATGAAGAGTATAAAGGCTATTGAGAAGCTAGTGAGACTTAAAGATAAAAAGACCGGAGCTCCTGAATTATCGGTTATATGCGAAAACCTTAGCTCTTTGTCAAAATATACTAAACCAATAACAAACAGGTATTTTAAGATTATTAAACATAATACACCCGGACCTATTACCTTTCTGTTTGAAGCAAATAATGAAGTGCCTAAAATTTTTAAAACAAATAAAAAAACAATAGGTATTAGAGTTCCTGATAACTCAATCTGTCAGTCTATTGTAAGAGAGTTGGGAAACCCTCTAGTGTCATCATCGTTAACAATTGATGACGATATTTTGGAGTATGTTACTGACCCGGAATTGATGCATGAAAAGTTTGCTAAAGAAGTTGATATTGTTGTAGATGGAGGTATAGGAGATATAGTCCCATCTACCATTATTGATCTTAGATTAGATGAGCCAGAGATAATAAGAGAAGGCAAAGCAGACATAAGACTATAACTATCATAACACTAGTTATAATTAATCATGTTGAAATAATTATATGTGCTAAAAAGGTAAAAAACCAACCAATGTTTATTGTATAATGAACCTTTTTACTATCTTAAACTAAAATTATTTGAGATGGAAGACCTAAACACGTCACAAAACAAACAACCAAACAAAAAGAACTACAATACTGAAAAATTAATAGAATGTATAACGCTTCTTTCATCTGAAGTTTGTTTTTTACAGAATAAATCTGGCGAGATAACTGATATTATTTCAGATAACTCGTTTACCGATGCGCTTAAAACGTGTCTGAAGAATAATGTATTTTTTGAGGATGACGAGATACAGAAACGGTTTGCAAAAAATGTTGTGCATACATTAAATAAAAATACTGCAACAACATTTAAAACACAGCTTATTATAAAAGGTAAACCTAAAAATATGGAGGTAAAACAAACTCCGTATAGTGAGAATCTTGTTTTAACTGTTATAAATGATGTAACGCCTCAGGCTCTGTTAAAAGAGAACCTTACATTGTCTGCTGAGCAGGCAGAGAAAGAGAAAACACTTAAGGCTAAATTTATATCTGAGATGTCTCAGGAGGTTCGTACACCTATGAATGCTGTTTTGGGTTATGCGCATCTGTTGGGTAAACATAATCATGATGCCAAGGAGAAAGAGGAGCTTTTAAATCAGATTATTTCAAGTGCAAGAAATATAACCTTGCTTATTGACGATCTTGTTAACACAACATTAATTGTAAATAATCAGATATCTATAATATGTAACGACTTTAATATAAATGTAATTCTTAACAATCTTAAAAGCTTCTATTCTAAGAAAATAGAGATGGTTTACAACAATCAGATAAATATTGTTGTAGAGGAGATTGAGGAAGATAAAGCACTTGTTTATATTGATAGCGGAAGGATTGAGCAGATATTAAGGTATATTCTTAGTTTGGCAATTATAAAAACGGTGCCTGGCGATATTATTTTTGGAGCATCAATAAATAATGAGAATGAACTGAAATTTTATACAACATTCTTTGCTTCTGACTTTCCGGATGATATAATTGATAATATAAATGATAGCATTGACTTTGCTATTGAGATACTGGATACTGCACTGGGTAAGGAGTTTATGGGATTAAAGATCGCTAATGGTCTTGTAAATCTTATGGATGGAAAGATAGATATTCGCAAAACATCTAAAGGAAAGGTCACTATCTGGTTTAATATTCCGATACCAAAGGGAAAACTAGCCAGTCACTCGCCCGATATAGGAAACGAATATATCTGGAAAAATAAGGTTATTCTTATTGCAGAAGATGAGCAAGAGAATACACTGTTGTTTCAGGAGTTATTTAAAGATACTGATGCACATCTTATATTTGCAGAGACAGGAGAGCAGATAATTGATCTGTTTGAAACATTATCGCATATAGATCTTATCCTTTTGGATATAAAATTACCTGTAATGAATGGTGATGATGTTGCAAGGTATATTAGAGGTGCCGGAAGTAATATACCATTGATTGCGCAAACGGCATATAGTTATCCGAGTACAAAAGAGAGCTTATTAGAGGCTGGTTTTAATGAATATTTCTGTAAACCAATAAATGTAAGAGATCTTATGGAGACAATGAATAAGTACCTGTTAGAGTAATAATATAAGTTGAAAACAGCGGATTTGACCGCTGTTTTCTTATAAGTGTAATCTCTACTTCATTAAGGTGAACATATCGTTAATATTCTTTTTTGCCTTAGGTTTAATATCTCCTTTTGGATACCCTACGGCAACAATGGCAATAAGTTTATGCTTGTCATCAAGTTTCAGTATCTCAGAAAGAGTCTTTGAAGCAATGAGAGGAGCACTCATCCAGCATGCTCCCAGCCCTTTGTCTGTTGCTGCAAGCAGCATATTCTGAATACAAGCTCCGGCACTCTGAATATCCGGATAGTTACGCATCTTGTTTATATCTTTATGTGTAAGATCAACACCCTGCTCAAGCACGCTCTCGTAATCTTCAATTGCAAGAGCAATTACCGATGGAGCATCCTCAAAGAATGTTGCAAACCACTCAACCTGCGATTTTATGTTTTTAGATGATTCTGTTTCAGAATCAGGTAGAGCCTCAATACGATCGTGTACCTCATGAGCCATCTTGTGAAGAATCTCTTTGTTTGTTACTGCGACAAATTTCCAGGGCTGATAGTTATTTACGCTCGGAGCCAGACTGCCCATTCTGGCAATCTCTTTTAATATCTCAACAGGTACCTCCTGATCTTTGTACGATCTTATGCTTACGCGTTGCTCTACTACTTGGGTTAGTTCCATAATTGTATTTTTATTTAGTTATAAATTGATCTCTTGGTTACTATTTCTAAGGTAAAGATTTTAAATATATTAATCAATATCTTAGCAAATTCAAGGTGATGAAATTTACAATTATGGTATTGCTACTGTAGGTAAAATGGTATTTACAGCTTTCCTGTTATCTTAAAATATATCTGTTTAAAATATGCAAATTTAGATGGAATACTAACCAAGTATACCCCCGTAAATACAAGTAGTGTGGCCATAATCTTTACAGCAGATATAGAGTCTTGGCCTAATATAATTGCTACAACAGAAGCGATAACAGGTTGTGAATATATGTATATACTTACTGTTGTTGGGCGTACGTGTTGCAATGCATATATATTTAACAAATATGCCAAAAATGTTGTAGCAATAATTACAAATGCTATTGATAATATTATTGACATTGGTATTGATGTCCATACAACCTCTGTAACCTGACCATATGATACAGGTGTAACAAAAAACAGACCTGACAGAAATACCCATTTCATTACAGTAACAGGCTTGTATTTCATCATCATAGGCTTTATTAATACCAGATATATACCGTATGATAATGCATTGAGAAATATCATAATATTGCCAATAAAATTCTCTGATGTAAAATCGGCTTTACCACTATATAGAATAAGCCAAAGAGCTCCTGAAGCACCGAATATTATACCCAAAATCTTACGTGAGGTAATACGCTCTTTAAGAATTATTGCAGCCACAACAAGTACCAGAATCGGATTAGCAGTCATAATAATTGATGAATCTATTGGTGTTGTGTAATTTAGTCCGGCAAGAAATAGTAACTGGTTAAGAACAACTCCAAAAAAGGCGCACAAAACCATATACCATATATCTTTGCGCTTAACCCGCTCTTTGGGCATAAACATACTGAACATCCAGAACAAGAGTGTTGCGCCAATAAGTCTCATTAGTACTAAACCAAAAGGTTTTACATAGTCTGGCATAATACCTTTAGCTATTACATAATTAACCCCGTAAATAAGGTTGGCTCCAACTATTGCAGTATGCGATTTTATAATCTTACTCATTAAATATAGTTTTTGGCAAACAATAAATGCAATACCTCGTTTTTTAAGTAACAGTTTGAATCTGTTTTTATAATTTTAAACAGTTTCTAAATATATTTGTACAAAGAAAGCGAATTCTTACTGAACTATATTTAACTATGGCAAAGGATAATAAAAAAGCCTTGAAAAGCATTAGAAGTTCACGAATAATATACCCTCTTATAATTGGTTTGGGGGTTATAGGTTATATGGTTGCAAAGGAGTTTGATCCTAATGCTCTTAGTTATCTTAAGATAACATGGAAAGGGGTTTTTTGGCTCTTTATAGCAGCTTTGCTTATGCTTAGTCGTGATATTGGTTATGTGATACGCCTTAAGGTATTATCAGATAAGCAACTGTCGTGGTGGCAAAGTATTCGTATTGTTTTTCTTTGGGAGTTTGCATCGGCAATAACGCCATCGGCAATTGGAGGAACTAGTGTTGCCATAATATTTATACATAAAGAGGGGCTGAATATAGGAAAGAGTGCAGCTGTGGTTATGGCAACATCATTGTTAGATGAGCTCTATTTTATAATATTTTTTCCTCTGCTCTTGTTTATACTTACTCCTGCAGAACTGTTTAATATAGATACTGTTGAGAACTACTCATACCTGAATAGCTTCTTTCTGTTTGCAATTATCGGGTATTCTGTAAAACTGCTGTGGGTTATTGCTGTAAGCTATGGTTTGTTTGTAAACCCTAAAGGGTTAAGAAGGTTAATACTGTTGGTGTTCAGGTTGCCAATTATACGTAAATGGAGAAACAGTGCCCGTGCTGCGGGTAATGATATTATAAAGAGTTCAAAAGAGCTTAAAGCAAAACCATTTAAATTTTGGCTAAAAGCATTTGGTGCAACAGTGTTGTCGTGGACATCGCGTTACTGGATTGTAAATGCACTGTTTCTGGCATTCTTTCTGGTCAAAGGTCACGTGATTATATTTGCCCGCCAACTTGTAATGTGGATAATGATGCTTGTTAGCCCAACACCTGGAGGAAGTGGTTTTTCTGAGTATGTGTTTAAGGAGTATTTGGCAGAGTTTATTGAGGTTCCGGCAGATCATCTGCCATTTATAATAATTGCACTGGCTCTAATTTGGCGACTTATAAGCTACTATCCGTATCTTATTATTGGAGCCTTTATATTCCCAAAATGGGTTAGCAAGAGATTTAATAATACAAAAAAGTAGATTATGAACTATATTTATATTACAGGAACAAGCAGAGGTATTGGTAAAGCTGTTGCAGAGCTAATGTTATCGGACACAAATAATAAGGTTATTGGTATATCAAGAGATTGTACAATATCACATAAAAACTATAGCCATATAAAATTTGATTTGTCAGATACAGAAAAAACAGCATCGTTTCAGTTTGCAGATCATGCAGATGCACAAAAGATTATACTAATAAACAACTCTGGTGTTCTCGGACCAAGTTCTGTTGTAGGAAACAGTATACCTGCAGATCAGGTAACTATGGCTTTTAATGTTAATGCTATTGCTCCGGCAATACTTATGAACAGTTTTGTAAACAGATACAAAAACACAAATGCTGAGCAGATAATTATAAATACATCGTCTGGTGCGGGACGACATACAATTGATGGATGGAGTACGTACTGTGCAACAAAGGCTGCTCTTGATATGTATAGTATGACAATTGCCGATGAGCAGAGAGGTAAAGAGAATCCGGTTAAGGTATACTCTATTGCCCCAGGAATTGTAGACTCAAGAATGCAGGATGAGATACGTACGCAGAAACAGGATGACTTTCCTCTGGTACAAAAATTCATAGATTACAAAAAGGATAATGCACTAAGTACACCGGAAGAGGTTGCTCAGAAATACCTCTATATAATAAACAACACAGATAAATTTACAGATCCAATTGTAGATGTAAGAGATTTCTGATTATATCTTATTTCTAGATAGTTTATTATGATTTGAGGATTGAAAAATAGTAGTGGTATAAAAATCATACATAATGAGGAAGTCGATTTTAATGTTGGGTGTTATTTTATTAATATTTTGCTCTTGCGGTAATGATACTGACAATGAGTATTTGAACGAAATGAAAAATAATATCATTAAACTTCCGCATATTAAATATGATACACTTTGTATAAACAGAGATACTTTATTTATAAAGTATAAGGATAGTATTACTTTCACCGAGCCATACGTGGAATATGAAATATGTAATTATTTAGTCTTTTCTGGCTATAATTTCAATGACGCAAGTCCTAAATATGTCAGAATTGAAAATATTTATCCGTTAAGAGAACACTATCCGTCGGATAGTCATGTTTTTAAAATCGATAAGTTGGCAGGTTTTAATAGATATAAAATTCCTGTATATAAGGAAATTGTTAAGCAATTTTTGTATGATAGGAATTCCAGAGGTAAACTTGTGATATTACCTCTATTAAACTACTTTCTGGAAAGTAACGATGATTATAATAATATATTTGATGTGCTTTGGGGTTATATTCTTGAAGTAAGGAATGGAAAATCAGGAAAAGCAACTAAAACCATTAAATATATAAGACAGAAAATATTAAAATTGCCAAATAATAAATATCTAGTCTTGCATAAATTTGAGTTCATAACTGAGTTCTGTAAAGAAAATGCAAATAAAGATGTAATTATTTCTTGGAAACCAGATGAGGTAGAACAAAAAGTAGAGTTTGTAGGGGAATGATTATCTCACAGGATATGTTATTTGTATTCTTTTGATAAATTGAATACAAACTCTTTTCTTGTATTATCTCTTTTTTTATCTTTTACCCCCTGTTATAAAAACTATTTTACGT
>DKJY01000043.1 GCA_002454955.1 Bacteroidales bacterium UBA6680 | reverse complement strand
TCTCAGGGCAGTTCTCTATCGTTAACTTCATGGTATTTTTCTATCGTTGTCTCAGGGCAGCCCTTTATCATTAACCTCAAGGCAGTTCTCTATCGTTGTCTCAGGGCATGCCCTGAGATTGCAGTTTTCTATTTATTTAAATCTATCCTCACCCCATTTTTTAGGATTGTTCTCAATGTATTTGGCTATTCTAATATACTGTTCCCTATTACGTATAATATTATCGTGGAAACGTCGTTGCCATGCAAAATCAAGTCCTAATCGGTTACAATGTTTAGTAATTGCTGATTTATACGACCCTATAATTGACGACAGAGAACGTTTTCCTATATTTTGAAACCGATTCTGTCCTGTTATCTTATTTTCATTCAGGTTCAGGGAACGTCCTGCGTCTGAGGAAAAATCGTTTTTGATAATAACAATACCATGAACATGGTTTGGCATTACAACAAAAGAACCTAATTCTATATGGTTTACATGATACTTAGTTTCATGCCATAATATATCTGCAATAACACCAATATTAGACAATACCATCCTTTTATCTTTTACAGAGCCAAAATAGTGTTCTCTGTTTTTTGTACATATAGTAACAAAATATGATGCAGCCCATCTGTAATCCCAATTATATAACCTAATCTGTTTATGTTTAAAACGCTCAACCATATTCCGGAATGGATAAAAAAGCAAAAGGTTGACGCTTTAAGAAAGGAGTGTTGTTTTGTGCGTCAACCTAATGTATTTATGAGTTTAAAATTGCTTTATTTATCTCTGTTTGATTGGAGTCTCACAGTCTGATTATTACTCTCAACAGCATCATATATCAACCTGTATGTTTCACTATATTCGTCAGGAGATATCATACTTAGTGAGTTGATAACCGGAATAAGTTCATTATTCAGCATATCAAGAACTATAGGACTAAGTTTACTGGCAGAAGGGAGATTATCTAAATCGAGTTTGTTTACAGAGTTATTTATCACAACCTGTTTCATATTATCATTAGCCTCTCTTAGCTCTTCTGTCATGGTTCTTAGCGTAGGTACTTTATCAATTGCCGCCGATACCTCTGGTTTATCAAGATCAGATAATAGAGAGTTTGTATCGGCAGTCTGCTGATCGTAACCCTTTCTGATCATATCAAGACTGTAATTATTGAGTATATCGCTCACAATCATTGCACAATCAACCTCTTCTGTAATAGAGCTATAGGTCAACGCATTTGTCATATGATATATGGCTCTGGTCTTTTTATCTCTCAATGCATCAGCTTCATGATTATCGTTAGGATTTAATTTGCGGTTGATAACCTTGGTTAAGGTATTGTTTTTCTCCTCAACCTGATCGGTAAGACTATCTATATAGCTGTTAAGACCTCTGATTCTCCCTTTTATTATTGCAATTATGCGCTCTGCAGTTGCATTTACATTTCTGAATGTTGTTTTTGATAATAATTTAATAAGTGTTTTCATATGCTCTGTATTTTTTAGTTGTAAGAAGGAACTGGCATAATTAGTCATCCTCGGTGTGTGTGAAAAATCTTTCTCATGCTTAGTTTCATCTCATAAATGAATTAATGTTAATAATAAATTAATAATCAAGTTAATGACTCTCTGTGTTGTTATAAAATTATTTAGTAATTTTTTTTTAGAAAAGTTCAAAAAAAGATCTGTTTTTTACTCTATACAAGGGCTAACAGATAGATATAACCGGTATTTTTTTCTGCCGTCGGCGAAAGTGTTACTCGCTGCCGGGTTAGTCAAAAGTATTCGGCGAAAGTGATACTCGTCGCCGAGTTAGTCAAAAGCAGTCAGCGAAAGTAATACTCGCTGCCGAGTTAGCAAAAGTAGTCAGCGAAAGTAATACTCGCCTCTGAGTAAGCCCAAAGTAGTCAGCAAAAATTATACTCGCTGCCGAGTAAACCAAAAGTTGTTGGCAGAAGCATTACTCATAGCCGAGTAGACCAGAAATTGTTGGAACCACCTTTTTTATTACTCTACTGGGCTAACAAGTGTTAGATATATGCTTTATTTAGTTGCGATTGAGCAAATAGTAATATATGTGTGAAAAGTTAATTTCAGTTATACCTGAATTGGGATGTTACTTGTCTGTTATGTAAGGTTGTGTGTTTGGTTTATCATTGCTAAAAGATTATTTTTGAGATAAAACGTGATATGATATAGAATGAAAATAAAAATTCCACAAAAAGTAAAAAGCGATTTTACAGGATATCAATTTTTTATTGAATTATATTATCAATTACATTCATGCAATGATAAACAATATTTGATAAGCTTTGAGAACACTAATGTGTTTGAAGCAAATCTAGTGTCAATACTAAGAGCCATAAATGATACAGGTCGTGAACAGGATAAGGATATTAATATTGGAAATATTAGAAATGAAATAAAAGATATTCTTATTTTGAATAGCTTTATAGAGGAGAATACGAATCAAATGTTAGATTCTGATAGCAAAGGAACTGTTATTCCATTCAGAAAATTCACACCATACATGGATATTGAGTTTATGGATTATGTTGCTGATGAAATGTTATCTAAACCAGACTTTCCTAAACATACCAAAATGCTTAGGAAAAAGATTAATACTAGTATCTTTGAGTTATTCGAAAATGCTAGAACTCACGGGCATTGTAGATATATTTATACATGTGGTCAGATAATAAAGGATGAAGAGAATACACGTTTAGATTTTACAATAGTGGATATGGGGAAATCTATAAAAACTAATGTAAATAACTATTTGCAAAAAAGTTTATCGGGTATAGAAGCTATAGATTGGGCAATGAAATCTGGTCATACAACAAAAACAGGAACTGTGTCAGGAGGGTTAGGATTTGATATTATCTTTGAGTTTATTAAGTTGAACAAAGGTAAAATTCAGATTGTTTCTTCAGATGGTTATTGGGAATATTATAACAACGACATAACTAGAAAGGAATTTGAGAAGCCTTTTCCTGGAACAATTGCAAATATTGAAGTTAATTTAGATGATCAAAAAAGATATAAATTAAAAGAAGAGATATCCTTAGAAGATATTTTTTAATATATTTACGTAATGAATTCAGAAATAAAACACTTGAAAATAAAAGATATAATCAGCAGGGAAACAGCAGTGTCATCTGATGATGGAGATATAGTTTACGAGAGAATTGTTGATTGTATTGAAGGAAATTGTATTGCAGAACTTGACTTTTCTGAAATAACTATACTTACTACAGCATTTTTAAATTCTGCTATTGGGCAGCTATATAATAATTTTTCTAGTTCGGAACTTAATAATGCTATTATACTAAAAAATGTTGCTGATGAAGATAAAATTCTTTTTAAGAAGGTAACTGAACGAGCTAGAGAATATTTCAAAAATAAAAAAGGATTTGAAGATTCTGCAAATGATGTTATTTATGGCAGCTAATGTTCTTGATATAAAAAAATACTCACCCCGATCATCTGATATTTTCTTTTTTGATAATAATGTATGGATGTATATATTTTGTCCATTAGGTAATTATAATAAGGCAAAACAAAGTATCTACTCTTCGTTACTCCAAAATATTACTAGTGCCAAAGGAACTATATTTATTAATAGTTTGATTTTATCAGAATTCACAAATCGGTATTTGAGGATGGATTTTGAGCAATGGAAAAAACAGAATAATTATTATAATTTTGGTTTTAAGAAAGATTACATTGGTACAGAACAGTATCGTGATACTGTTAAAGAAATAAAGAGGATTATAAATATAATACTAAGTTTTTGTGAGAAATCTTCAGATAATTTTAATGCTGTTAATTTGGATGAAGTTCTAAAACATTTTTCAGATATAGATTTTAATGATAGTTACTATTTAGAACTTGCGAATATTGATAATTTGAAGATCGTTACAGATGATAATGATTTTGTGAACTATAAAGGGCATAATGTTGCAGTTATTACTTCGTTAGAATAGATTGTACCGGACTGCGAATGTTGCGGTAAACCATATAGAACCCCAAAAGCAAAACTATGCGTTGCTATAGTAGCAAAGGATAGAAAAGGCTCTAATATCCCTCCAAAATAACTACCAAAATTACCCCCAATCAGAATTCGCCAATATTTCGGAATTGATTCTGTTCTGTTGTTTAATTTTTAATAACAATCCCATTTACATATCCGTTAGCCTAAATTGTTGAATTTGGTCTGGTTGGTCTATTAATAATTGCCTGTTTTAACCTGCGTATACAGTGCGTTTTAATAATTCTATTGTTTTTTCTGAATGGGAGGGGAGAAACTCAACTTTATTACTCTGCCAACAACATTATTTAAGATTATTGGCAGAGGGTTAACCTATCTGTTATATTTAATCTCTTTAATGGTTATTGGGTTTGGGTTTTGTAAAACCCATTTCACTCCCAATTCTGACATTACATACGTATTTGTAGCATTGCCCTTCTTAACCTCATCAACTATAACACTCAACTCTTCTAAATCTATCTCAGAGAGTTTGTCTTCTTGCTGAACATAACTGAAATATGCATCAACCATCTTTTTGTATTCAGTATCCCAATTCACTCCTCCATTATCAAGCAGTTCTCGTGCCACCTTTCCTGTAATCCTGATAACCTCTCCTTGTACTGTTTTGGCGGTACCACTGTTGGGTACCAACATAGTCCATAACTCCTCATGCTGTTTCTGCCATGTTGATGATTTTACCTCAATTGGCGATGTTCCGTCATATACTATCTTTTTTGCAACAGGCTCAACCTCAAAAAGCTGATAGAACTCATCCATCGCTATAGACATCTCTTCAAAATATTCGTCATGAGAATCAGGTCTGTAGGCTTCAAGTTTTTTGCCCATTTCTGTGATAGATTTTTTCATTCTATCTGTTCTTTTTGCCCCGGCAGCTAATAGTAATTTGGTAATCTCTAAAGCATCTTTAATATCTCTATTGTTACAAGCCATTAGTGTAACCTCCAGTTCAGAACAATCTTTTCCGTCTGGCCCATAACCGTAATCTGTTAGCACATCAATTTCAGCACCATGTTCTAGTAATATCTTTACATTTTCTGAGCGGTGATTGCTCACAGCACAATGCAGAGGTGTTCCTTTACGGTTATGTGCATTTATATCTGCCCCTAAATCAATTAAACTCTTAATGTTCCCTTTCCAATGAGAAGATCTGCTTTGGAGAGGAGTATAACCATAATTATCTACAGCTTCTATATCGGTACCTTGCTCCAATAACCACTTTGCCAACTCATGAGGGCACTCCTCAAAAGACAGAGCTATTCCTTTACTGTAACCACCACGTGCTTCTATCTCACATTTATCAAAAACAGCAATTAATTCCTGAATATCTGAATTTTCTAAAAGTTCGTTAAAGTTTTTTGGTAGGGTCTTTCTCTTCTTTGCCATAATAATTTTACTTGCTGTTGATTAATTGTTAAAAAGCGGTATTAGTATTAACTTATTTACAATTAATTAACCTGTAATTGTTAATGTTTTAAATGTCATATAAGGTATTACTTTCTGACTTTTGGCAGAATATTTTCCCTTTTCAGCAATCCATCTTTGCTTGTTAAGAATAGATAATAATCTGCAAGCCCATATTTCTGATTGATATCTATTTTTAGCTCAATAAATTTCATATTATCGGTATCTGTAACAAGTTTATACCTCATAGTTTTAATAATTCCTTTGTCTACAACCTGAAATAAGCTGAATGTTGATATATTACCTATAGTTAGCGGAATCATGGCATAAGCTTCTTTATACATCTCTGTATAATGCATAATTCGTCCGTGTACTAATGGTGTCATATACTTTTTGTTTAAAAGGTATCTTGCACCCTTCTCATGATTTATAGATATCAGAATATCTTTTACAATTAAACTACCTGTATTTTTTAATTTTGGGTCAAGGTCTTCTAAAGGTATCTTTTTGTACTCGTTAGTTACACATGATGATACAACTATAATAATCCCAATAATAAATGTTATCGAAACCTTTCTTGCCAGATTCACTATATAAGCGTTCATATTCTCTATCTTTTATTTTGATTAAATTTTATTACAATTTGAGTAGGTAAATAATTTAGAACTTTATACTTATGATGATAAAATTGTTGTAAAATCCTTATCAATTATATCAATCGTAAATTCTATCTATTAGCTATCCGGGTACATCTGTTTAGTTTATTTACCGAAGCGTAAATATATAAAATTATGTTAGAAAAAATTGCTGCAAGTAGTGAATTGTTTGTACAGATATAGCTATAAGTGATATTCAGGATATTGTAAAACCCAGGTGAATTATTGTCTATATTTAACCTATGCCTACAGCGCGTTTTAACTATTCTATTATCAACACTACTTAGTTGCATCGGGCTAATTAATCAGAAGTACTGAATCGGCATATAGTTACTTAAAATAAGTTATTTTATTAGTGATCTGTAAAGTTTTCATTTATTTGGTTTAATAGAAGTGAAATACATAACACATGCTATGTATTATTATCACTATACTGTTTGTTGTATATAGATATTGCTATATTTGCGACTTTTGATGTATAGTTATAATAAGAATATTTATCTAAAAGATTAATTTAAATATCTACAAAGACAGAATGAAATGAAAGCAAATGAGATTAATTTAAATAGATTTCTATCACAAAGTGATACACAATTTATAATTCCAGTTTATCAGAGAAATTATGATTGGACATCGGCTCAATGTAAACAATTGCTAGATGATATTATTGATGTTGGTAATAGTAACAAAATAACGGCTCATTTTATAGGGAGTATTGTATATGTTCATGATGATGTTTATCAGGTATCAGGGATAAGAGAACTATCCATAATTGATGGGCAACAAAGATTGACAACAGTAACTCTTATTTATGTTGCTCTTTATTCATTAGCGGAAGAGTTAGGTAATGACGCATTAAAGAATAGAATCAATGAAACTTATCTTATAAACAAATTTGCTTTACATGAGGAGAAGCTTAAATTGAGACCAACAGAGAATAATGATTTAGCACTTAAATACCTTCTTCGTAATGATGAAAATGAGGATTTTAATACCTATTCTAGATTGATTGAAAATTTTCATTTTTTTAGAAATCGTATTAATGATCAAAACTATGAATTTATTCTTAAAGGGTTGAATAAGTTAATGTTTGTTGAAATTTCTTTAGATAGAGATAAAGATGATCCTCAAAGGATATTTGAAAGTCTAAATTCAACAGGTTTAGAACTATCGCAAGCTGATTTAATAAGGAACTTTATATTAATGAGTCTTAATAGAGTAGATCAGATAAAAATCTATGAAAAGTATTGGGAAGTTATAGAGAATCAGGCTAAAATATTATCAACAAACTCAAGTCAAGTATCAAATTTTGTAAGAGATTACTTGACTTTAGAAAATAAAAAGATACCAAATAAAAGCAAGGTTTATCAAGAGTTTAAATTGAAATATCCCACTTCTAATTTAAGTTCGTTGGAAGAAAATTTATCTAGATTAAAGAAATTTGTTAGGCATTACAACAAGATATTAAATCCAGTTAATGAGCCAGATAGAGTTGTTAGAAAGCATATTGAATACATCAATAGATTGGAAGTAAATGTATCATATCCTTTCTTAATGCAAGTCTATGATGATTATGAAAGTGGTATTATTACAAAAAATGATTTTGTTAGAGTGTTAGAGATTATACAATCTTTTGCTTGGAGAAGATTTGTTATAGGATTGGGAACTAATGCTTTGAATAAAATATTTATGACATTATATTCTGATATACAAAGAGATGAGTATGTTAAATCGTTAGAGTTTGCACTTCTTAAGAAAAGAGGTAGTCAAAGGTTTCCTACTAATAATGAGGTTGTTAATACGTTGAAGGATAAAGATATGTATAGTATTAAATCTAAAAACAGAATTTATTTCTTTGAAAGATTAGAGAATTATAATAATAAAGAGCTTGTTCAAATTGAAAATAACCCAGATATTACTATAGAACATATCTTTCCACAAAATCCTGATGAAGTTTGGGATAAACAACTTAGTGAAGAAGAAATTAATGATATTAAGAATAATCATTTAAATACAATGGCTAACTTGACCTTATCTGGTAATAATGGACAGTTAGGGAATAAATCTTTCATTGAAAAGAAGAATATGAATGTTAATAATCGGGAGCAGGGATATATCTATAGTAGATTATGGTTGAATCGTTCATTATCAAATATTGATTGCTGGGGACCAAAAGAACTGAAGAAAAGACATAAAATTCTAGCTAAAAGATTTTTGGATGTTTGGAAATATCCGGAATTACCCACTGTGGATAGTAAAGAGGATGTGCTTAATGTTTTTGAGATAGATAACTCTACAGGAAAAAAGTTAGATTATGTAATCTTATTTGATCAAAAGATAGTATTTCATACTGTTAGTGAATTGTATTTGCATGTTATTAGTGAATTGTTAGAGTTGCAAGCAGAGACTTTTTTCACAACAGATCTTCATGTGAAATTGCAAATATCAAAATCTCAAGAGGGCATGAGAAGAGGAGTTGCTTTGAATGATACATATTTTATCGAAACCAATTTAAGTAATGAAAATAAATTGTCGAGAATTAAATTGGCTTTGCAGCAATTTGATTTTGATGATGAATTATATCTTAAATGGAAAGAAGAGGTATCTTGTTAGAATAAACTACAATAGAAAAATAGGCGTATGCATTATTGTATACGCCTATTTTTATAGTATGTAACTAATTAAAAGTAGTTGTGTTCTATATTTAATAGTTTTAAATTGTTGCAGATAAGCTGCTGATTGCACATATTTACAGATAAATGATAAACACTATAGTGTTATTATGTGTTTGTAAAAATAATTTATCTCAATGAACGGACTATTGGCAAATATAGAGGGGTATATAGATGTTGATGACAATTTAAAAGCTGCTTTAGGAAGGTATTTTAAAAGAGTAGAGTTTAAAAAGAACACAACTATTCTTGATATCGATAGTCCGTGTAACTGGATATTTTTTATAGAGGCAGGAGAGTGTGTAACGTACTATTATCAGGAGGGACGTGAGGTTGTAAGTTTTGTATATCCTAAAGGATATTGGGTTACAAACTGGTCTGCTTTTTATATGCAGGAGCAATCAGAGGAGGCCATTAAAACCAATTCAGATACTGTTCTGTATCAGATTAGCTATAACGATTTTGAGGCTCTGTATAAAGAGTTTCCTATAATGGAGAGATTCTCAAGAAAGAATATGGAGTTTCATGTTGCATTCTCAGATAAGATGTATCGTGGTTACTCTTTTGGTTCACCAACAGAGAGGTATAATCAGTTATTAAAACACTTTCCGGAGATAACCCAAATTGCCACACTTGGCAAGATAGCATCTGTGCTTGGTATAACAAGAGAGACACTAAGCAGGATACGATCTAAGAAGTAGTAATACTCTATTCTCTTATAGCGGTTCTTCATTTTGTGATTTCAGTCAAATATATTGATATCTTCTTTGGTTTATTTTGCGTTAAACAAAATCTAATCAGAGTTATGAACAGAGTTATCTTTATATTATCAGGACTAATCTTTATGGGAATGTCATATGGTTGTAGTAAGAAGAACGAGAAGAAATCAACAAAAAGTAGTTACTATTTGTCATATTCAGAGTTGTCGGCATATGCTTTTGAGTCGCTGGATATTGGCAATGGATTGAGAATAAACTATCGAGTACAGGGAAATCTTAAAGGAAAGGATATTCTTTTTATTCACGGAGGAGGCGATTCGCAAGGTACATGGGATAGATTGGCTAATTCATTAAAAGATAAATACAGAATTATAACATTTGATCTGCCCGGACATGGATTAACAGATCCGTTACCTGGTAATGACTACAGTATATCAAAGTTTGTTGAGTATACAGAGATTGTTGTAGAGAGACTTAATGTATCTGATTTTGTTATTGTGGGGCACTCGTTTGGTGGCGAAACAGCTGTTAATTATGTGTTTAAGAATCCGGGTAAAGCAAAAACGATGGTATTGTTGGCTCCGGGTGGTTTTATACAGCCATATGAGAGAGAGGCAAGTGGTCAGATTGCTGGGCTTACCGATGAGCAGGTTAAACAGTACTATTTTCCTGAATTTACCGGGACAAAAGAGGAGTTTAAGAGGGGCTTTAAAGATTACTATTTTAATATGGATGATATGACTGACGAGACTCTTACACGGCTATATAATATTGGAAGATACAAGAAAAACAGAGGTGCTGTAGCTCAGTTTAACGTTAACCATTTAAGAGACGATAAGGATTTTGAAAATCTGCATATCATAGAGATTCCAACGCTGATTCTTTGGGGAAAGCGGGATAAGATTGTTGCTGTAGAGACAGCCAATAGATTTAAAAGAGAGATAAAAGAAGCAGAGGTAATACTTTATGATAATGTAGGGCATATGATTCATGAAGAGGAATCTGAAAAGGTTATAAGCGACGTTGAAAGTTTTATTAATAGTAAAAATCAGTAAATATGATTGGCAGAGTAGTAATAGGTATTGTTGTTGTTGTGGTGTTGATAGTATCGTTGGTTTTTATACTTTTCTATAAACCGGATCTGTCAAAAGAGGATCTTGCAAAGAGATATATAAGTAAAAACTCAAGGTTTGTAAGGCTAACAAATGGAGCAGAGGTGCATTACCGCGATGAGGGGAACAGAGACGGAGAGGTACTGGTTATGATACATGGAGGCTTTGGTTCGTTGCACAACTGGGAAGGATGGGTTAAACATCTGAGTGACGATTTCAGACTTATATCGATAGATCTGTTAGGTCATGGATTAACTGGCGATTATCCTGCAAATATATATACCCGTATATCTAATCGTGAAACTATACATACCCTGTTACATATGATGAATGTTAAGCGGTACTCTATAGCTGGTAATTCGTTTGGCGGTGGTGTGGCTCTTGAGATAGCATTGCAGTATCCGGATGAGGTTGAGGGGTTGATATTGATAGACTCAGAGGGGATACCAAATAGTGAGCAAGGGTATGATGCTTCGCAGTTTACATCAGAGAAACCGGTACATCCGGATGATCCTGAATATACAAAGCTATCGTTTATGGAGCAATTGGGTAGTAAGTTTATAGGTCCATCGGTTATTAAGAGTCAGCTTAAGAGTCTTATCTATAACCACAATCTTATTGATGATGATTTTGCTGACTATTACGGTAGGATACTTCGGTATAGAGGTAACAGAGGTGCACAGATTCTGATGTTCAGACAAGGTCTCTATTTGGTAACCTCAAACCATCCAATGGATCTGCTGCCCCGCTTAAATGAGATTAGTTGTCCGGCACTAATAATGCACGGAGAAAAGGATGGGTTGGTGCCTGTTGCGGTGGCAGAACGTTTTAATAAACATATTACAATAAGCGATTTGTGTATTATTGATAATGCAGGGCATATGCCAATGATTGAGAAACCTGAAGAGACAGCAGACTGTGTTAAATTGTTTTTTAAAAAATATAATATAGGGGTCGGCAGATAAGTAGTTTTATATTTATTTGCGATTATAACTAACTGACAAATAGTTGTATTGTATATTTATTAGCATTAACTTGTTGCAGATAAGCTGTTGAATATTGATATTTACAGATAAATGATAAACACTATAGTGTTATTATGTGTTTGTATTAATGTTGATTTTGAATAAATATTAAATTAAAATATATAATTATGGAACAACAAGTTAGTAATAAAAAAGCTGGTGTTTTAATAGGTTTGGTTATAGCCATAATAATTGTGATTATCTTTTTGGTAAACACATTTGTAATTCTTGACCCAACAGAACGTGGTGTAATATTCAGAAAGTATAGTAGTGGTCTTGATGTAGATAATGTACTAACTGAAGGATTAAACATTGTAGCTCCGTGGAACGAGGTAATTAAGTTTGATGTTGAGGAGCAGCAGGTTGAGGAGACTATGGATGTGTTATCGCAGGATGGTCTGTCTATTAGTATTGATGTATCGGTACGTTTCAGACCGGCACCAGATAAGATAGGATATCTGTATAAGGCATTTAAGGCAAAGTATAAGGATAATCTTGTACGCCCTGAGTTGCGTTCTGCTGTACGTCGTATTATTGGTCAGTACACTCCGGAGGAGTTGTACTCAACAAAGCGTCAGGAGATTGAGACTCTTATAGAGGATAATACACGTAAGATTCTTGGTGAGAACTATGTAGAGCTTAAGGCATTGCTGTTTAGATCTATTAAACTGCCTGCATCTATTCAGAAATCGATTGAGGAGAAGCTTGCTGCAGATCAGGAGGCTCAGAAGTATAACTACATTATTGAGCGTGAGAAGAAAGAGGCAGAGAGAAGACGTATTGATGCTGAAGGTAAAGCAGCTGCAAACCGTATTCTTAGTGCCAGTCTTACAGATAAGATATTAAAAGAGAAGGGTATCTCGGCAACTGAGGCATTGGTTAATTCTCAAAATTCAAAGGTTATTATTATTGGTAGCGGTAAAGATGGTTTGCCAATTATTCTGGGAGGAAACTAAGATAAGGATATAATGCAGTTCATAAATTATATTGAACTGACAATTATAGGATAAAACAGACGAGGCTATCTGAATGTATAAATATCAGATAGCCTTGTTTTTATGTATGGTAATTTATTTTGTAGGGTTAACCGCTGCTCTGGTCCAGTTCTTAAGGAATGAGCTAACCCTTTTTATATCGTAACCTTTATCTTTCTCAAGATTACCGGTGTTTTGTGTATGTATTCTTTTTCCGTTCTGATCTAACACAACCATTACCGGAAAGCCAAATCGGTTAGGATACTCAAGCTGTTTCATAACCTCTTTGTTCTTATTCTCTTTGCTATAGTTAACAAGAATAAAAACATAGTTGTCTTTAACAATCTTATTTACAGATGGTGTATTATCTATATACTTGTGTAGTTTTATACACCACGGGCACCAGTTACCCCCAACCTGAATAAGAACGTGTTTGTTTTCAAGTTTTGCTTTCTTTACAGCTTTAGCAATATCAGCTTTTGCATCTGCTTTTGGATTATAGATACCCTGTGCACTGATTAACGATGTACTCATCAGAATCAGTATGGCAATCATAATATTTCTCATAATACTCTTAATTAGTTATATCAGACGTAAATATAACAGAAACCATTACAAAAACTATTTAGTTTACAACAAACCCAAAGATGAGATTGCTCTTGTTTTATGAATTGTCGGTTTTTATAAGTAAACACCCTGTTCAGGAATCTACAGAGTAGAATAATCATACATAAATATGCAACCATTTTTAATTCCGTTTGTAAATATATGTTATAATAGTTGCATTGATACTGTATTTATTATTAAATTATTAAACAAAAAGAATTTAGCTTATGGTACTGTTTAAGACAAGCACAAAAATTATTCAGCAGGTTGAGGATTTTTTTGGAAATGTAGAGCAGGGAGCTTTAACCTTTAAGAGGGGCGTGTTGAATTATTTGGATAATAATAGATCCGGGTTCAGAGATAATATTGAATCGATAGTGGTTTTTGAGAGAAAAGCTGATGATATAAGACGCTCTGTAGAGAGTAATCTGTATCAGCGCAGTCTGCTGCCACAGCATAGAGGCGATATATTAAAACTGATTGACAGCATTGACGATATTGTTGATATGTCAAAGGAGATTCTGTTTCAGTTTGATGTTGAGAATCCGACAATTCCGGAAGAGCTTCATAGCGATTATCGTAAGCTTACATCGGTAACAGTATCGTCAATAGAAAATCTGATGCATGTTGCCAGACTATTCTTTACAGAGCCGTCAAAGGTAAGGGATGCTGTTCACAGGGTATATTCATGTGAGAAGGAGGCAGATAAACTGGCATTAAAGATAAAGCGTAATGTGTTTTCAGGTAATCTGAACATAGACTTAAGTGAGAAATTTCATTTGAGATATTTTACATTACACATTGAGAATCTGTCTGACTTAACAGAGGATGTTGCCGATCTGCTGAATATTATGGCTATAAAGCGTATTGTTTGATAAATAGATGTGAGTTGTTCTGGTTATTTCTTTCTGGAGGGTTATTATTAGGGGTCTCGCTGGGGGCTAATGATGCAGCAAATGTATTTGGATCTGCTGTAGGTACACGTATGTTGTCGTTCAGGCGTGCGGCAGTTATTGCATCGTTGTTTGTTATTGCAGGTGCTGTTATAATGGGTGAAGGTACATCCGGAACAATTGGTTCGTTAGGTATTACAGTAGATATAATAAATGCTTTTGTAATCTCAATTTCGGCGGGAATATCAATATTCCTGATGACATTTATTAATGTGCCTGTATCTACCTCGCAAGCTGTTGTTGGTGCCATTGTAGGATCAAATATATACTATGGCTATTCAACAAATTATACAGAACTCACCAGTATTGTTATCTCGTGGGTTACAAGTCCTGTTTTGGGTGCTATTGTAGCTGTGTTGTTGTTGCTTATTGTAAAGTATATTATACGAAGAACCAGAATACATCTTATAAAGCTTGATGTGATACTGAGGAATCTGCTTATTGTAGCCGGAGCTTTTGGTGCATATAGTCTTGGTGCAAATAATATTGCAAATGTTGTTGGGGTGTTTATTCCTGTTGCCGATATATACGATATTGGTTTTCTCTCCGATACAGGTATACCAAAGCACTATATGATACTGCTTGCTGGAGGTATTGCTATAGCTGTTGGTATTATATTTTTATCAAAACGGTTGATGCAGACTGTAGGGCATAACCTTATGCCATTAACACCTGAATCGGCATTGGTGGTTGTGTTAAGCCACAGTATTGTTTTGTTTCTTTTTTCGTCGGTATGGTTACGGGATATAGTTCATAGTATTGGAATGCCTTGGTTTCCTATGGTTCCGGTGTCAAGCTCACAGGTTATTATTGGTGCTATTGTTGGTCTTAGCATATTAAAGAGAGCTAATGAGATTAATACAAAAAGGTTGGGTGTGATATTTTCCGGTTGGATTATATCTCCGCCACTTGCAGCAATATTGGTATACATTTTACTTAGGTTAAATCAATTGGTATTTTAGTATGAACAATGTTGTTGGAAAATATGAGCTACGATATTTCTATCCTACAATACCAAAACGGTGGTTGAGTATAATAGGAGAGATACCTTTTTCGCCGGCACACAGACAACCGGTTGTTTCAGACGAGATGTACTGGATATGTAATAAACCTACAAAATTCAACATAAAGATACGCGACAATAAATTGGATGTAAAAGAGCTTGTAGCAACCTGCAAGGGGCTTCAGCAGTGGATACCTCTATTTAAAATAGATATGGGCGATATAGAGAATCATAAGGAGAATATAGAGAAGCTATATCCGTTTTTAGAGTATAGTAAAGATAAAGGTTTAGCAGTTACTGAAGGATTATTAATGCCTGATAGCGATTTTAGATATAACTGGATTGACATTAAGAAGATTAGATGGAAGTTTATGGTTGATGTTGTTGAGGGGGAGTATGCTATTATTGAGACAACGAATGGGGTGTTTCATACAGTATCATTTCAGCACTATGAGGCATCAAAAGTGTTGCAGATAGCAGATAGTATAGGAAAAGGTGTGGCGTTTAATAGTAGTTATATCGATTTTTTATCTAGCTTCATGCAGACTAAAATTATTGATTATGGCAACAGAGATTGAACGCAAATTCATTGCTTCAGATGATTTCAGAGATGAGGCGCATAGATCTACATATATAAAACAGGGCTATTTGTCGTCGGTTCCGGAGCGTGCCGTGCGTATACGTATTAAAGACGACAAAGGGTTTATAACAATAAAGGGAGCCAGTTCTGAATGTGGTTTAGAACGTTATGAGTGGGAACGTGAGATTCCTTTATCAGAAGCAGAAGAGCTTATGTTGTTGTGTGAGAAGGGTATAATAGAGAAACGAAGGCATATTGTTGATTACAGAGGGAAGATTTTTGAGGTTGATGAATTTTTTGGAGATAACAGAGGTCTTATTTTATGTGAGGTTGAACTTACAAAACGTGATGAGATTATTGAACTTCCGTTGTGGATAATTAAAGAGGTTACCGGAGATAACCGATACTATAATGTATATCTTACAAAGTTTCCGTATGCAAGTTGGTAAAGCTGTAGTTGACCCAATGTTATGTTATTGTTCTAACAATAAAAAGATATAAAATTTAATAAATGTCTTAAAACAGTTGATGTTGAGTTAAAGAACATAAATTCATTTTTTTATTTATTATTTATAATTGAAATAAATAGAGTTTTACAAGGTCTAATATTTCTGTCAGATATTAGCAAATAATGGTCTAAAACTTACATTTGTGTTGATTTGCTAAATTTTTTGATATGCAAGGATCAAATAAGGTAATAGAACATGGTGGTGTTGTAACGGAAATTGGGGAGAGATTAGTTAAGGTAACAATATCATCTGTTTCGCAGTGTGCATCGTGCCATGCTAAAGGAGCTTGTTCTGCTGCAGATATGCAGGATAAAGTAATTGATGCAATAAAACCAGACTGGGATGTTGAAGTAAATGACAGAGTTATAGTAGAGATAAGTCGTCATTTAGGAGTGTGGGCACTCTTTTTTGGTTATGTATTTCCGCTGATACTGGTTGTAACAGTATTGTTTGCTGCCGGAGGATTTGGGGTGTCTGAGTTAAATTCCGGATTAATATCGTTAGGATCGTTGGTTCCGTATTACGGACTGCTTTTTATTTTTAGAAAGAGATTATCCAGAAATTATTCGTTCAGAATAAGAATGCAAGAATAAATAATTTATTATATCTAATGAGTCAAATAGTTTTATTTACACTTATCACATTGAGCGCAGTTGGTGCCTTAGCAGCATTAATACTCTATGTGGTTGCACAGAAATTTAAGGTCTATGAGGATCCTCGTATTGACCAGGTGGAAGAGATTCTTCCGGCCGCCAATTGTGGTGGATGTGGATTTGCAGGCTGTAGGAACTTTGCAGAGGCTTTGGTAAAAGCTGATGATTTTGGTTCACTATATTGTCCTGTAGGAGGTAATGACTGTATGGAACAGGCTGCATCTATACTAGGTAAAGAGGCTGTTGCCGTAGAGCCTACTGTTGCAGTAGTGCGTTGTGCTGGTAGCTGCGATAAGCGTCCGGTACAAAACAAGTACGATGGCGCAAAGTCATGTTCAATAGCTTCTGCAACATATCAGGGCGAGACAGGTTGCCAGTACGGTTGTTTGGGATTAGGTGAGTGTGTTGATGCATGTACATTTGATGCAATACATATGAATCCTGAAACAGGATTGCCAGAGGTTGTAGATGATAAATGTACAGCTTGTGGAGCTTGTGTTGAAGCTTGTCCGAACGACATTATTGAGTTAAGAAAGAAAGCTAAGAAGGATAGAAAAATATATGTAAGTTGTGTTAATAAGGATAAAGGTGCTGTAGCCAAGAAAGCGTGTGAGGTAGCGTGTATTGGTTGTAAGAAGTGCCAGAAGATTTGTCCTTTTGATGCAATTACGGTAGAGAACTTCCTTGCATATATTGATCCTGAGAAGTGTAAGCTTTGTAGAAAGTGTGTACTGGAGTGTCCTACAAGTGCAATACAGGAGATAAATTTCCCTCCTCGTAAAGAGAAGAAAGCACCTGCAGAGACTGCTACAAATGCTGAGAAAAAAGATAATAACTCTTCTGAACCAGAAAAAAAGGAGGAATCGTGTTAAAGACATTTGCAAAAGGAGGTGTTCATCCGGCAGAGAATAAGCTATCTGCTAAAAGTGCCATAGAGGTACTTCCTCTTCCTAAAAAAGTTGTTATTCCTATAGCACAGCATATTGGTGCTCCTGCAAAGCCATTGGTAAAAAAAGGCGATGAGGTAAAAGTAGGACAGGTAATTGCTGAGAGCGGAGGATTTGTTTCTGCAAATATTCACTCATCTGTTTCAGGAAAAGTAACAAAAGTAGATAATGTAATTGATTCAAGTGGTTATCCTCGTATGTCGGTTCTTATTGATGTAGATGGAGACGAGTGGCTTGAGACAATTGACAGATCAGATAATCTGGTTACTGACATAAGCATGTCGGCAGAGGATATTGTTAAGCGTGTAATGGAGTCAGGTATTGTTGGTCTTGGTGGAGCAACATTCCCATCGCATGTTAAATTATCGGTACCAAAGGGTAAAACGGTTGAGGTACTTGTTCTTAATGGTGTTGAGTGTGAGCCGTATCTTACTTCAGACGACAGATTGATGCTTGAGAAGGCAGAGGAGATGATTGTTGGGGTAAGAATTCTTATGAAAGCGCTTAATGTAAGCAGAGCAATAATAGGAATAGAGAATAATAAGCCGGAATCTATAAAGAGTGTAACAAAGGTTGCATCAAGATATACAGGAATAGAGGTTGCTCCGCTTAAGGTTAAATATCCTCAGGGTGGAGAGAAGCAGTTGCTTAAGGCTGCAATTAAGCGTGAGGTTCCTTCAGGAGCACTTCCGTTAGATGTAGGAGCAGTTGTACATAACGTAGGAACAGCATTTGCTGTGTATGAGGCTGTACAGAAGAATAAGCCTCTTTTTGAGCGTGTTGTTACAGTAACAGGTAAGAAACTATCTAAGCCATCTAACTTTATGGTGCGTGTTGGTACACCGGTTAATCAGCTTATTGATGCTGCTGGTGGTTTACCAGAGAATACCGGAAAGGTTATTAATGGCGGACCTATGATGGGAAAGGCTCTTAATAGTCTTGATGTTGCTGTTACAAAAGGAACATCGGGTCTGGTAATTATGGACGATACAGAGTCTGTAAGACGTGCAGAGAGTAACTGTATAAAGTGTGCTAAGTGTGTAGATGTTTGTCCTATGGGACTTGAACCACATCTTCTGTCGAAGCTTGCTAAGAAGCAGATTCATGACAAACTGGAGACAGAGAGAGTGATGGATTGTATGGAGTGTGGATCATGTTCGTTTGAGTGTCCTGCATCTATTCCGTTGCTTGATTACATCCGTTTAGGTAAAAACAGAGTAGGGCAGATAATGCGTGCTCGAAAATAGTTTTGTTAAATATTAAAATAGATATAAAATGAATTTATTAAAAATAGCACCATCACCTCATGTTTTTGGTAAGAAGAGTACCAAGAGCTTAATGTCTGGGGTGATTCTGGCTCTTTTACCAGCCTGGGCTGCTTCTGTATACTATTTTGGATGGGGCGCAATTGTTATCTCACTTGCTGCTGTAGCCTCATGTATGGTTTTTGAATATCTTATACAAAGATACCTTATGAAGCAGGAGCCAACACTAACTGATGGTTCAGCTGCTTTAACAGGATTATTACTTGCGTTTAACCTACCTAGTAACCTTCCTATATGGATGGTTGTTTTAGGATCGCTGGTGGCTATCGGGGTTGCTAAGATGTCGTTTGGCGGACTTGGTAATAACCCGTTTAATCCGGCGTTAGTTGGTCGTGTATTTCTTCTTATCTCGTTCCCTGTGCAGATGACATCATGGCCATTGCCAACAGGTTTTACAACCAGCGGTGCTGATGTTGTTACAGGAGCTACACCTCTTGCAATAATGAAAGAGGGGCTTAAAGGGGGTGAGACAGTTTCTGCAATGATGGATAAGATACCATCGCATATGGAGCTTTTCTATGGTCACATGGGAGGTTCTATGGGTGAGATTGCTGCACTACTTCTTATTATAGGTGGTATATATATGATAGCCAGAAAGATTATTACATGGCATATTCCTGTAATTCTTTTAGGTACTATTGCTGCTTTTACAGGTATACTGCATGCTGTGAATCCAGAGGCATATGCTGGTCCGCTGTTCCATTTGCTTACAGGAGGTGTAATGCTTGGAGCTATATATATGGCAACAGATTATGTCACCTCTCCAATGTCTAAAAAGGGGATGGCAATATTTGCTATTGGTATTGGGGTAATAACAGTTGTGATTCGTGTGTTTGGAGCTTATCCTGAGGGAATATCATTTGCAATACTTATTATGAATGCGTTTGTACCACTTATTAACCAATATATTAAACCTAAACGTTTTGGAGAGGAGGTAAAACATGGCTAAGACAAAGAGTAGTTTAATAAACATGTTGCTTACCCTTGTTTTGGTAACTGCAATATCAGGATTGGTACTTGGTTTTGTATATGAAGCAACAAAAGGGCCAATTGAGAAGAGTAAACTGGCTAAGAAGAACAGAGCTATTGAGAATGTAGTTCCTGTTTTTGATAACCAGCCTGTTGCAGAAAAATTTGGAGTGCCTATGGATGGAGATACTATTGTTTTCTATCCTGCCAAAAAAGGTGGAGAGATTGTTGGATATGCAATAGAGACATATACAAAGAAAGCTTTTAGTGGAACCTTTAAGCTGATGGTTGGTCTTTTACCAGATGGTACAATAAACAATATTGCTGTACTTGAGCATAAAGAGACTCCTGGTCTTGGAGATAAGATGGAGAAGAAGAAATCTGAATGGAGTGTTCAGTTTAATGGAAAACATCCTGATAGCTTCAAGTTAATGGTTAAGAAAGATGGAGGTGATGTTGATGCAATTACTGCTTCAACAATTAGTTCGCGTGCTTATTGTGATGCCGTAATACGTGCATACAATGCATTTAAGAAAGGAGGTAAGAAATGAATCAATTACAAAACTTTTCTAAAGGATTTATAAAAGAGAATCCGGTATTTACTCTTTTCCTGGGTCTTTGTCCTACATTAGGTGTAACAACATCTGCGTTTAACGGACTGGGAATGGGACTTGCAACAACATTTGTACTGTTGATGTCAAACATTGTTGTATCACTTGTTAAATCATTTATTCCGGATAAGGTTCGTATACCTTCGTTTATTGTTATTATTGCTTCGTTTGTAACAATAGTTGAGCTTACAATGCAGGCGTATCTACCATCGTTATTTGATCAGTTGGGACTGTTTATTCCGCTTATTGTGGTAAACTGTCTTGTACTAGGACGTGCCGAGGCATTTGCTTCAAAGAACAATTTCCTTTCATCTGCAATAGATGGTTTAGGAATGGGACTTGGATTTGCTTTTGCCCTTACTCTTCTTGGTGGAGTAAGAGAGGTGTTTGGTAGCGGATCGATTTTTGGATTTAAGTTTATTGAGGGTGATGGAATGCTAATATTTGTATTGGCTCCTGGTGCTTTTATAGCTTTAGGTTACCTAATAGTGTTAATTAAGAAACTGCAAAAGGCATAAGCGGTTTATTGTTTAATATATAAAAAGTAGATTATGGAATATGTATTGATAATAATTTCCGCACTGTTTGTCAACAACATTGTGTTGGCTCAGTTCTTAGGAATATGTCCTTTTATCGGTGTATCAAATAAGGTAGGAACATCAGTTGGTATGACAGGTGCTGTTACATTTGTAATGGTTATTGCAACAATAGTTACATATCTTATACAGAATTATGTTTTAGTACCTCTGAATATTACCTATATGCAGACAATTACATTTATTCTTGTAATTGCATCGTTGGTTCAGTTGGTAGAGATTATACTTAAAAAGGTGAGTCCGCCGTTGTATCAGGCTTTAGGAATTTTCTTACCGCTTATTACAACAAACTGTGCTGTTCTTGGAGTTGCTATTCTTGCAGTACAGAAAGATGGATTTGGTCTTTCGCATAGTGTTGTATTTGCTATTGCAAATGCATTAGGTTTTGGTCTTGCACTTATTGTGTTTGCCGGAATACGTGAGAGTCTTGATCTTGCAGATGTGCCAAAGCCTCTTAAGGGGGTACCTATTGCATTTATTGTAGCAGGTTTGCTAGCTATGGCATTTATGGGATTTGCTGGTGTAGTACCAAACTAAGATTTAATATATAGTATAGAAGAGGGTTTGTAATTTTATTGCAAACCCTTTTTTGTATATATAGGGTATTGATACATATGTAGTTGTTTGCTGAATAAGAATGAAATTATTTGGATACCGCAATATTTTTTTGCTTTTTTCGTACTTGATATGTGATATGATATTAAAGCGAGGAGTTATGAGAGGTTTGTTATTATTGGTATTAATGATGCCTTTGGTGTGCTTTGGGCAGACCATAGAGAGAAGTGAAAAGTATTTGAAAGACTTTGACTTTTTTATTGATAAACTGGAGGAGACACATCCGGATCCTTATACCCGATTTGGTGGTAGGGTTGAGTTCTACAGAGATATGAAAAAGACAAAAGAAAGGGTTAAAGAGGCAAAGACAGATGATGAGTTTGTTGAGTTGTTAAACTCTTTTCTATCGCCATTAAAAGATGGTCATACATATATTAACAGTATAAATAAAGGAGATAAATCAAATAAAGTACTTCCTGTGAAGTTCAGAATTGCATCTGATGGGCTGTTTATATATAATACAACAAAAGATCTGAAACGATATATCGGACTCAAACTGGTATCTGTTAATGGAGTGTCGGTTTCTGGTTTGTTAGAAAAGGTAAACAAACTTCAGCCATCGGAGAATATTTACGGGCAATACAGAGGGTTGATATACAGACTAAGCAGTAAAGCATTGTGTAAAGGAGTTGTTGATAATGTTGATGAAATTAATTTTACGTTAACGGATGGATTAGAGCAGTTTGATTTGATTGTTTCGTTTTGTGATTGCTATGAGTTTATGCATAGAAAATCTAAGGTGAAGATAAATAAGGATAACAATATCCTGTATACTAATATAATAGGAAAGCGTAATAAGACTGGATATTTGTGTTGGAATACAATGTTAAGCCGGGAATTGTTAGAAAGATCAAAACGCGATAGACCAAATGATCTGAATTGGCAACTAAGATGGGCTTTTTCATCGCTGCAAAAGAAACAGACCGGTGACATTGATAAGGATATTATAAAGATACCATTATTATACAAGTCGTTGCATGATTTGTTGAAGAGTATGGAGAGTGAGGGTGCTAAACATCTTATCATTGACCTTAGAAATAACGGTGGAGGAATGACACCGCTTACTAAGTCGGTACTATATATGCTGTATGGTGACAGATACCTTAATTTTGATTTTGATGCAGATTATATAGTTAAATTTTCACCTATGCTTATTAAGAAGTGGGGTTTTGATAATATAGATGAGTATAATAAGAGAAATAATACAGATAGTAAATATGGTGATTATATGTTTAACTCGTTTGGTACTTTAAATCAGGATAAACCTATTGAGATCAGGCGTGCTATGATTGATAAAGGATATTATGGTTTTGGAGCTGAATATGTAAAGGGTGTAAACAGGGCTTTTGTTGATGATTTAAAGATTATTGTTATTACTTCGCCGGCTACTTTTAGTGCAGCCTATCATTTTACATATTTTCTTCATAAACTGGGGCGTACAACAATTGTTGGTGTAGGTTCTCGTCAGGCAGGTAATGCATTTATGGAGGTTACCCAAATAACTTTGCCTGAGACAAAAATTAACGGTAGTATTTCTAATGCAATGCAGGTGCTGTTTAAAAATGATAAAGCAATGGGTGAGATTCTAAGACCCGATTATGAGATGGTTGTTGAAGATTATATAAGGTATAACGCCGATCCTAATGCTGAGATATTAGAAGTGCTGAATCTTATAAAAGATAATAAGTTATAACTGATTTAAACGAATAATATATGGTTGAGGGATGCGTAATGCATCCCTTATTTTTTATCTGCTTATACGTTTATGCGTAAATGCACCGGAGAATATTAGTCCGCCAATTATACCCATAAATATAAATGCTACCTGCTCGCCCATGTTACTGTTTCCTGAAACAGATGGATCAAGAAACATGGTGCTTAACCCTATAAAAGCTTTACTACCCGGAACAAGCATAACAATACCCGGTGTAAGAAAAACCAGTTCTGGTGATTTTGTTATTCGGCTAAATAGAGAACTAAGAATAACAACAGAGATTGTTCCGATAAATATACTTAGCATTATGCCCGTAAAGTCCAGCAGTGTAGTTATTGTGAAACTAGCAAAACCAATTACCACTCCTAATAGCATGTCTTTTCTGCGAACCTGAAATACAGGCAGAAGACTTAATGCAAGAAGAGGGATAGCTATATAATCTATCCATTGTGGGATATCATTATATACATCGCCATGATTTACATCTGCAATAAGAGGCAATAGGGCTAAGCCTAAAACAACGCCGAAAAACTGTTTAAATAGAGATATAAGTGCATCAAAAAGCTTTGCGGTACCAGAGACAAGGCTTCTGGATGTAATCTCCTCCAGAGCTGTTGTAATTGCTAATCCGGGTATAAATACTATTATAGATGCAAGTATTGTCATTGATATATCTATGCCTGGAAAAACAAGAGACAATAGTCCTGTTAGTATTGTTGTAGTAAACGATGCAAGTGATTCCAGGGTGGTACTTATATAACCCGATTTTCTGCTTAAAAGTGTGTAAAGAAAAACGATGGCACCCATTACAGATGCTGTGATTGCAGATATCCAGCTTGTATCCATGATAATACTGAATGCACCTGCCGACATCATAAAACATAATAGCTGAATAACATCTTTCCTCTTTTTCTTCTTTTTGCCAAGATTTTCTATCTCAATCTTAGCCTTTTCAAAAGTAAATGTTCCATCAAGCACCTTGTTGGTAATCTCAACTACTCTTGATAGAGCACCAAGGTTTAACTCTCCCGGAGGGACGCATTCTACATAGTTGTATGTGTGGTCATCCTCTTCAAAGAAAGCAAAATTTACCCATGTTGGTGTATCCATAAAATTTCCTTCAATACCTTTTTGTTCTGCTACTCTTGATAGGTATATCTGTATTTTATAAGAAGGAACACCGTATAGATGCAGTGCTTTTCCGAGTTGGATAATGAATTTATATCTATCCGGTACGGCAACACTGTTGCTGTTTTTTCTGCTTTTTCTTTTACTCTTATTCATAATACCACAACCAAATAAATGTACTGTTTGTTTAATGTGAAACACCTTTATCAGGATTTTTCAAAAGTAGTGTTTTTTAATTAACAGTAACATGTTCAGAGAGTATATTGTTTTATGTAATATAGTTTAGATGATTATAAAATTTATTATTTAGTTGATATTCTTATCTGTTAGAAGCGAAAATAGCTTATCTTCGCACCTGAAAATATAAGTTGATGACAAATAACGATGTATTAAAGAAGTTAAGAGTAGCTCTTAAACTTCGTGATGAGGACATAATAAAGATATTAGAGCTTGTTGATTTCAGAATAACAAAAACGGAATTAGGGGCTTTTTTCAGAACAGAGGATCATCCTAATTATAAAGCTTGTGGCGATCAGGTTTTACGTAACTTCTTGAATGGGCTTGTGATATATATGCGTGGTACAAAGGATAATCCTAAAGAGCCACCAAGAGGATCTTTTAATAAGTACAGAGGCGGAAGAGGATCTGATAGCAGACGAGACGATTCAAGAAAGCGCAGAAAAGATAATGACACCAGAGTTTCGCATCGTGCAAAAGACGGTAGAGATAATGATGGTGATAATGTTTGGATGCCTCGTAAAAAAGAGGATCGTAAAGTTTGGGTTCCAGGTAAAAAGAAAGATTACAGATCTAAAATGGGGCAGAAGAAATCTGAAGGCAAGGTTTGGAAGCCAGAGACTAAGGATTATCCGAAGCGTAAATGGTAATTCATAAAGCAGAAGATATATATTAAGCTCCGTTCTTACGGAGCTTTTTTTATATTATACTTTCTATCCTATATGTTTTTGAATTAAAGGTAAATGATTCGTTCTCCTTTTTACCCTTAAGGTTATTACCTATTGGAGACTGTAATGATATGGCGAAATATGATTTGTCAAATATATCTATCTTTCCTGCACTGATAGATATAAAGAAGTTTCCGTGATTAGTCTCAATTACAGAGCCTAATGCAATAGTATCTGGTTGCAGATTTGTATCTATCCGATTAAGTATCTTTTTTGTTTCGATTAATTTTTTTAGCTGAGCAGCGTTTTTCTCTTGTTCAAGATGCATCATTGCTCTGCCTGTTTCGTGTTTATCTCCAGCTGTACTTTTACTCTCATTGGCAACAGATTCTTTTGTTCTGTTAATCTCATTTCTGAGAATATCTATTTTATTATCAATATATTGGTTACATTTATCTTTTAAGATGATTTTTATATTGTGTTTTAAAGTCATTGTATTTGTATAATTGTTGCAAATTGTTGTGTAAAGTAACAATATTTTGAATACTATAATTTTAATAGTAGAGATAATAATTATATTATTTTTGTGAAAACTATAATAAAAATAACTCTATGAGTAGTCCGATGAAAAAATTTTATACAGTACTTATTTTTGTACTATCTGTTGCTGCAATGGTCTATTTCTTTCCGCGTCAGGGAAAGTTTAAATATGAGTATCAAAAAGGCAGACCATGGATGCATGAAGACCTTATAGCACAAAACGATTTTCCTATTTATAAGACAAACGATGAATTGCTTGTTGAAAAAAAGGAGGTTACTAAAGATTTCAAACCATTTTTCAGAAGAGACGACTCAATAGGTTTACGACAGGTATCAAATATGCAGAAGATTTTTTCTGCACAGTGGAGAGCATATTTTATTGATAAAAAGGATTTGGATTCCGATTTCTTTGCTGATAAATCGCTTAAACGGAAGAGAGCATTAGCTGCTGAAAGAGAAGGAATGAAGTTTGCTGTTGGTGTGATGAGCGAAATATACAAAACTGGTATACTTAAATCGGAACAGTTAAGATTTGTAAAGAATGGTGAGTTACATTTGCTTGAAGGTAAGGTTTACAATGTTGTATTGGTTAGTAAATTATATACTTTTCAGACAAGTTATAGTTTTGTTAAGGAGAGGGCAAAGGAGGTTGAGTATGATGGAAGATATAGCGATATACTAAAGGAGTTTACTGTAAGTTTTCCGTATGAGAAGTTTATTGATGCCAATCTGAATTATGATAAATTAACATCTGATAAGAGTGAGCAGAAGTTGCTGAATAGTATATCTCTATTTAGAGGGATGATACAACAGGGAGAAAGAATTGTTTCACGGGGTGAGTTGGTGAACGATAGTAAATTCATTATTATAGAGTCGTTACGTAAAGAGTTTGAGAAATCTATAGGTGATAACAGGAATGAATATCTTGTTTTACTTGGACAGGTGTTACTTGTTGGATTAACAGTTCTGATGTTGTTTTTCTTTATGCTCTATTATAGAAAGGAGTTGGTTCAACGTTTACGACATGTTGCCTTTATACTGCTACTGATAGTGATAATTGTTGTACTGTCAGGTTTGGCAGTTAAGATGAAGACTATAAATATATACGTAATACCTTTTGTTCTGATACCAATATTTGTACGTGTATTTTTTGATGGTCGTTTAGCTCTGTTTACGCACTTTACAGCTGTTCTGCTTGTAGGTTTTTTTGCACCAAATAGTTTTGAGTTTGTATTTATTAATTTTCTGGCAGGTTTTGTTGCTATATATAGTCTTACAAATCTTTATCACAGGCGTAAATTGTTTATGACAAGTATTCTTGTAATGCTTACATATTTTGCTGTATTTATAGGTATGAGTGTGGTAAAAGAGGGTAGTATTTCAGATATAGATTGGATGCAGACTTTATGGTTTGCCGGAAATGGTTTGTTGATTCTTGCAGCTTTCCCACTGATATATCTCTTTGAAAAGATATTTGGTTTTTTGTCAGATGCTACACTTATGGAATTATCTGATACTAATCAGCCACTATTACGCAAACTTGCAGAGGAGGCACCTGGGACATTCCAGCATAGTATGCAGGTTGCCAATTTAGCTGAGGAGGCAATTCATCAGATTGGAGGTAATCCGCTGTTGGTTAGAAACGGTGCTCTTTATCATGATATAGGAAAGATGAGTTATCCTGAGTATTTTATAGAGAATCAGGGGAATGGATTTAATCCTCATAATAAACTTAACAATATCGAGAGTGCAGAGAAGATAATAGGTCATGTAACAGAAGGAATGAATCTTGCCAGAAAATATAAGTTGCCTGTTCCTGTAAGAGACTTTATCAGAATGCATCATGGAGATTCTATTGTAAAATACTTTTATTATAATTGTCTGAAAGAGGAGAGTGGTACTGATGTTGATATTAGTAAATTTACCTATCCTGGACCGAAACCAAATACAAAAGAGACTGCTGTATTAATGATGGCAGATTCAGTTGAAGCTGCTTCGAGAACGTTAAAGGAGTATACAGAGAAGAGTATAAAAGAGCTTGTTGAGGGAATAATATCATCGCAGCAAGAGGACGGTCAGTTTGATGATTCAGACCTTACATTAAGAGATATAAGAGTAGTAAAAGAGCTGTTTGTAAAGAAATTACTTAATATATATCATGCTAGGGTTGAGTATCCGAAAGAGATATCACAAGAGAATAATAAAACAGAAGAGTAAGGTTTAAATATAAAATATTAACCCGTATCTGGTAAAAGGTGCGGGTTTTTTATTATTTGTTAACCTGAGTTCGATATAAGG